>JAEWVY010000404.1 GCA_023396625.1 Pseudomonadota bacterium
ACGCAGCCGCCGCGGGTGGAGATCGTGCTCAATCACGCGGACGCGGACGGACGACTGGTGGATCTGCTGGTCGACGACGGCGTGGATGGCCTGGTTGCCGCCGGCACGGGAAACGGCTCCCTGAGTCAGGCGCTCGACGCGGCCTTGCGCCGTGCCCAAGCCCGGGGTGTACGCGTCATACGAGCCACCCGATGCGAGCAGGGTCGCGTCCTGCATGCGCCCGATGACCCCTACGAGGACGCGCGAGGACTGAGTCCGGTCAAGGCACGCGTGATGCTGATGCTGGAACTGATCGAATCCCGCCCGAAGGCCTGAGCACGTCAGGCCCCAGCATGCCCCAGGGCTCGCGCCGGCGAAACCTCAGTTCCCCAGGGCCTCGAAAGCCCGGCTGGTGATCTCCTCCACCGATCCCATGCCGCTGATGGCGCGGTACCTCGGAGCCCCCACAGGATCGGCCGCGGCCCAGTCGCTGTAATACGCCACCAACGGACGGGTTTGCGCACTGTAGATATCCAGGCGCTTGCGGACGGTTTCCTCCTGGTCGTCCGGCCTTTGCACGAGGTCTTCCCCGGTCACGTCGTCCTTGCCCTCCACCTTCGGTGGGTTGAATTTGACGTGGTAGGTGCGGCCCGAAGCCGGATGCGAGCGCCGGCCACTCATGCGCTCGATGATCGCCTCGAAAGGCACATCGATTTCCAGCACATAGTCCAGCTTCACGCCGGCGGCCTTCATGGCATCCGCCTGCGGAATGGTGCGGGGGAAGCCATCGAACAGGAAGCCCTGGACGCAGTCCGGCTGGGCAATTCGCTCCTTGACCAGGTTGATGATCAGGTCGTCACTGACCAGTCCCCCGGACTCCATGACGGCCTTGGCCTGCAGGCCCAGTGGCGTGCCCGCCTTGACTGCGGCGCGAAGCATGTCGCCCGTGGATATCTGGGGAATGCCGTATTTCTGGCAGATAAAGGTGGCTTGCGTGCCCTTGCCCGCGCCAGGCGCGCCCAACAGAATCAGTCTCATGGATACCCTCGGATGAAATGGAAAGCCGTGGCCCGTCTGCGGGGCCTGTGGCCACCCCGCCGGGAACCTTGTCGTATGAGAATAGCATGCGTCGCCCCCGCCAGGCTTACGCGCGCACCAGAACAGTGCTCACCCCGAGAAATGCCGGCGCACACGCGCCAGATCCTCCGGTGTGTCCACACCCGCGCCAGGCGCGTGGTCACTCACATGCACCGCGATGCGCACGCCGTGCCAGAGCGCACGCAGCTGCTCCAGCGACTCTTCGCGTTCGAGAGGAGCCTGCGGCAAGAGGGGAAAACGGCGAAGAAACCCGACGCGGTAGGCGTAGAGGCCGACATGCCGCAACGGCGCGGGCTGCGGCAAGGACGTGATGCCGGCAGCGAAACCGTCACGCCACCACGGAATGGGCGCGCGACTGAAGTACATCGCCATCCCCATGGCATCGAGCACGACTTTGACCACGTTTGGACTCGTGAAATCGGCGACGCTGTCGATCGCATGGGCTGCAGTGCTCATGCCCGCCTCGGGCCGCGCCGCCAGCAGCGTCGCCACCGCGTCGACAAGCTGCGGATCGATCAGCGGCTCGTCCCCCTGCACGTTGACGACGATCGCGTCATCCCCCAGGCCCAACTGGGCGCACGCCTCGGCCAGCCGATCCGTGCCGCTCGGATGGTCGGCGCGAGTCAACAGCGCCTCGACACCGTGCGCAGCGCAAGCCTCCACGATCGCCAGGCTGTCGGCCGCCACGACGCAACGCCGCGCCCCACTCTGCCGGACGCGCTGCGCCACACGCACCACCATGGGCGCCCCCCCCAGATCAGCCAGAGGCTTGTTCGGCAGACGCGTGGAGGCCAGCCGCGCCGGAATCAGCACCAAAAACTCCGGCACGGGCGAGGCGCCTGCGGCCTGGGATCGCGTCATCGAAATTCCCCAGGAAACCAGGGCCTGTGCACACTGTTTTTGCCAGTGTGCACAGGGTGGAAACAGCGCCGATCAAGGCGCGCAACGACGGCCAGGCGGGACGCCTGGCCTGGGAGTGCAGCGCCGAGTGGCACCGTTTTATCCATGGTCCCTCCGGGTTGCGATCAAAAAAGCCATGCGCCGCGTGGCCGAGCCTCGCCGGGCCACCCGACCCGTCGGCGTCCCGCGCCTTGCGCATGACCCTTTTGACTCGCAACGCATCTGGCAAAAACAGGGTGAACAGGCCCTAGACCAGCGGCGTGCGTGGCGCCAGCGCCTCGAGTTCGGCATCGCTGAGCACGCGCGCCTCGCCCTCGAGCAGAACCGGAATGCCATCGCGCACCGGGTAGGCCAGCCGGGCGCTGCGTGAGATCAGCTCCTGTTTCTGGCGGTCATAGTCCAGTGGCCCCTTGGTCACGGGGCAGACCAGCAGTTCAAGCAATTTGGTGTCCATGCGAAGATGATAGCCTCGCATTCAGCCGGCGGTCGATGGCTTGGAAGAAGCCAGGCTCGGGCTCGACCACCAGCGGCACCGCCCAGGCATCCGGACGGAGCGCCCACAGTTTGACCGCGTCTTTTTCTGTGCAAATAAGGCCGTATCCAGCGTCAACCGGACATCTAAAGCTATTAAAATCATAGTGATCGGGCAAGGCCATCGTCATTTCCAGCGAAAGCCCACGCGCGCGCAGCATGGCGAAAAATGCCTCGGGTCGCGCAATGCCGGCGAGCGCCGCCAGTTTTCGCCCCTTCAGCGCATCGAGCGGGATTCGCTGGCCATCGGCCCGCGAGGCATGGTCGGCCAGCGAGCGCTGCGCGGAAAACCCGGTCACTGCCACGGGACAGTGGGAAGACGCCGTGGACACCACGATGTCCACCGGCCGGGGCCACGGTTCACGCAGCGGCCCTGCCGGCAACAGCAGGCCATTGCCTACGCCACGCTCGTCGAAGACACAAATCTCCACATCGCGGGCCAGGGCCAGATGCTGCAAGCCGTCGTCGCAAACGATGACGTCGGTCGCTGGGTGGCGCGCCCGCAGTGCGCGGGCCGCGTCGATGCGCCGTTCAGCCACGAACACCGGCACCCCGGTGGCGCGGCGCAGCAGCAAGGGCTCATCGCCTGTCTGGCGCGGCACGTCGTCGGGCAAAACCTCCCGCACGCCCGTGGTCTCGCGCCCGTAGCCGCGCGAGACCACACCCGGATGCAGTCCCCGCGATTGAAGATACCGTATGACCCCCATCACCACGGGCGTCTTGCCGGCGCCACCGGCCACGACATTCCCGACCACGATGACCGGCACGCCCGGATGTTCGCGACGCAAGACCCCGCGCCCGTAGGCCGCGCGCCGCGCCGCCGTCAGCGCACGGTACAGCAGGGAGAGTGGCCACAGCAGCCAGGCCAGCAGACCCCGGTGAAGCCAGGCCTGCTGCAGACGCTCGCGCGGTGACCGCAGGAAGAAGGGCCCGCGCATGGTGGCGAGCGCCGCGCTATTTCCCGCCGGCCTGCGCCGACGACTGCGTGGCAAAGGTGATCTGGGTGAGCCCGGCCCGTCGAGCCGCTTCCATCACGGTGATCACGCTCTGGTGCGCGGCCCGCGCGTCCGCACTGATGATGAGCACCCCGTCCTTGCCGTTGTGCCGAGCCACTTCACCGAGTGCAGCCACCAAAACGTCCACCCCGCGGCCATCGACGGGCGCCTTGTTCACCATGTAGCGACCGTCGCTGCTGACCGCCACGATGATTTCTTTCGGGTAGTCCCGCTGGGCTTGAGTGTCGGCCACGGGCAGGCGCAGCTGCATCTCGGTGAACTTGCTGTAGGTCGTGGACAGCATCAGGAAGATGAGCACCACCAGCAACACATCGATGAACGGGATCAGGTTGATCTCGGGCTCATCGTGAGGGCGAGGACGGAAGTTCATGGCCAGCCTACTTCGCACGCAGGGTGCCCAGGTGGCGCACGAAGCGCTCGGAGGCCAGTTCCATCGTGAGCAGGTATCCGTCGACCCGGGCGCGGAAGTAGCGCCAGAAGATCAGCGAAGGAATCGCCACGATCAGGCCGAAGGCCGTGTTGTACAGCGCCACGGAAATGCCATGCGCCAATTGGGCCGGATTGGTGCCGGCCACCGTGGCTCCCGTGGCGCCCTGCGAGCCGAAAATTTCAATCATGCCAATCACCGTGCCAAGCAGGCCCAGCAGCGGCGCCGCCGAAGCGATCGTGGCCAACGCCGCCAGATAACGCTCCAGCCGGTGGGCCACGGCCCGGCCGGCACCTTCCAGAACGGCACGGAGATCGGCGTCCGAACTGCGCGGATCGGCGTTGAGCGCGCGAAACCCGCTGGCCAGAATGACGCCCAGTGCGGAATTTTCTTCGAGCTGATTGACCACATCGACCGAGGGCACGCTGCTGCGCGACACTGCCAGCGCCTCGTCCAGCAGTCTGGGGGGCGCGACCCGCGCCGTCTTGAGGCTGACGAACCGTTCGATAACCAGCGCCAGCGCCAGAATGGAGCAGGCAACGAGAGGCCAGATGGGCCAACCTGCGGCTTGTATGATCGAAAGCAAGGATGTCTCTCCAGAGATGGGGCACCTGGTGGCGTGCCGGCACAGGCCCTGGATTATGGCCCAGGGCCAGGGCGTGCCGCCGTGAAATGGTGCCGCCCAGACGGCTTTCCGACCGACCTGCCAGGGGTTGTGGAGGCCATCTGGCGCAAGAGCGCCGTCCGTCGCGGCTTTCGGGCTATAAAAAGTATGGCAATCTGTGGATAACTTTGTGAAAAACCCCCCTCGACATGCCATCGCGAACTGGATGAAATCAGGATTTTCCCTGCTTGACCTGGGAGCGAAACAAAAAAACATGATAAAAATCAACGAGTTACACGACAGAATGGGCCTCCCGGGCCGATTGCCTGTTTAAATGGCATGCCGCATGTATCTGTGGATGAGTTTCTGCCCGCAACCGCCTGGAAAGCGCATGGAGCCACGTGTCTGAGCTGACCACCCCTGAATTGGCGCCACGAATCTGGCAGGTTGGCGCGCTATGCCGCGCCGTTGCTGATGCGCTTGATGCGCGCTTCAACCCGGTCGCAGTGCGCGGGGAGATCTCCGGGTTTTCACGCGCGTCCAGCGGACATTGTTATTTTTCGCTCAAGGACGACAGCGGCCAGATCCGCTGCGCCATGTTCCGTCGCACCGCCAGTCAGCTCGACTTCCCGCCGCGCGACGGTGACCTGGTCGAACTGCAAGGGCGGCTGGGAGTGTATGAAGCCCGTGGCGACTTGCAGCTGGTCGTGGAATCCCTGCGCCGCGCGGGCCAGGGCACGCTGTTCGAGCAGTTCCTGCGGCTGAAGGCCCGGCTGGAAGCGGAGGGCCTGTTCGATGCTGCGCGCAAACGCACCTTGCCTGCCATGCCGCGAGCCATCGGCCTGGTCACCTCGCCCGGTGCCGCCGCGCTGCACGATGTCGCCACGGCGCTGCAACGCCGGGTGCCGCACATCCCGGTCATCCTCGCCCCGGCCGCCGTGCAGGGGCCCCAGGCCCCCGCCGAGCTGCAACGAGCACTGGAGGCCCTGTATCTCCGCGCCGCCAGCGCAGGCAGCACCGGCGGCGACGCCCCGCCGCCGGTGGACGTGATTCTGGTGGTCCGAGGTGGTGGCTCACTCGAAGATCTGTGGGCCTT
>JAEWVY010000006.1 GCA_023396625.1 Pseudomonadota bacterium
GTCCAGGGTCGATGCGGAAAACACATTGCGCGTGCCCAGGGCGCGCGCCAGCTTGCTGAAATACGTCAGCAGGCCGATGCGGTGGGCCGACGGGTTGCCGACCACGACGCCGGTGGCGTCGCGGCCGTGCGCGGCCATCAGCGGCGGCAGGCGGCGCGCGATCTCGGCGAACGCCTCTTCCCAGGTGGCCGGCTCGAACACACCGTGGCGCTTGATCAGCGGCGTGCGCAGGCGGTCGGGGTCCTCATGCAGGTCCTTCAGGGACACGCCCTTGGGGCAAAGGTAGCCGGCGCTGAACACGTCGGCCTCGTGCCCGCGGATGCCGGCGACCTGGCCGTCCCGGACCTGGATTTCCAACCCGCAGCAGGCCTCGCACAGGGGGCAGACGCGGTAATGCGTGGTGACAGAAGTCATGCGATCCTCATGGCGTGCGTTGAACGAAGGCGCATTGGGACATACCCGCGCCGCACCATCCAGCACGTAGGTGACTGCCGGATGCTGCCTGCCGGATACCGCGCCGACCCGCCGCCGCTCAACCCGCGCCGGAGGGACGCCGGGTGCCGGAAGGCCCGGATTTTGCTACTTTTTTGGTAGCGTTCTTTGTCCGTTTGACGCTGGGAACACGGCTTTTCAATGCAGATTCCAGCGCCATGCGGGCCCAGGGCGCCATCTGCGCGGGCGAATCCATCGCCTCTTCCGGCGCGCTGTAATAGTTCAAGCTTTTGGGCTGCCCCTTGACCAGGTAGGTGAAGCGCGCGCAGCCGGCGGCCTCGAAGCGGCCGCGCGTGTCCGCGTCCGCCTTGAGCCACAGCCGTTCGCCGCCGCCGAGATCGGCCACGAGCGCCAGCGTCAGTCCGCCGGTGCTCAAGCCCCAGCCACCGAACATGCGCCGCGCCACGCACGGGCCGACGCTGGCCAGCAGCTCACAGCAATAGTCGGGAAATTCGCGATTCGGCGTCGTCATGCCAACACGATAATCCAGAACATGGCCCGCCCCAAATCAGCCACCCACGACCTCAAGCGCGACGAAATCCTGGACGCCGCCGCCAGCTGCTTCGCCGAACGCAGCTACCCCGCCGCCAGCATGAACGACATCGCCGCCGCCTGCGGCACCAGCAAGGCGCGCCTGTACCACTACTACACCAGCAAGGAGGCGCTGCTGTTCGACCTGCTGGACCGCTACACCCAGCGCCTGCTGCTGCTCATCGCCCAGGTCGAAGCCACCGCGCAGCGGCGCAGCCTGAGCGACCGCGACGCGCTGCACGAGCTGATCCGCAGCTTCCTGCAGGAATACGAAACCTCGGCCACACGCCACGTGGCGCTGCTCAACGACATCAAGTTCCTCAGCACCGAAGTGGACGGCGCGGCCGGCGTGTCGCAACGCGAGCTGATCCTCAACCGCCAGCGCGACGTCGTGGCCGCCGTCACCCGCGCCCTGCGCCGCGCCTACCCGGAGCGGCTCCATGCCGCCAACCAGGCGGCGATCACCATGATGCTGTTCGGCATGATCAACTGGACCTTTACCTGGCTGCGCCCCGGCGGCTCGATGAGCTACGCCGCCTTCGCCGAGGAAGTGATCGCCATGGTCGAGCACGGGCTCGGCACATCGGCCTGAGACGGTTTACTCATGTGAAACGAATTTCGTTTAGGTAAAATTCGAAGCGGCTCTCGCAGCGACCTCAACACAGGAGTTCCCCCGCCATGTCCAAGGCATTCGCATCCCAGGCCGACCTGGAAGACAAGAAAATCACCTTCGAACAGCTCAGCGCCCATTGCTGGGCCTACACCGCCGAGGGCGACCCGAACTCCGGCGTCATCATCGGCGAGCACGCCATCATGGTGTGCGACGCCACCGCCACGCCGGCCATGGCGCGCGAGCTCATCAAGAAAATCCGCACCGTCAGCGACAAACCCATCAAATACGTGCTGCTGACGCACTATCACGCGGTCCGCGTGCTGGGCGCCAGCGCCTTCGTGGCCGAAGGCGCCACCGAAATCATCGCCAGCCAGGGCACGCTGGAGCTGATCCGCGAGCGCGGCGCGCAGGACATGAAAAGCGAAATGGAGCGCTTCCCGCGCCTGTTCCGCGGCGCCGACGGCATTCCCGGCCTGACCTGGCCGAGCATGGTGGTCGGCGGCGGCGACCCGACGCAAGGCCAGGTGCCCGGCCGGCTGAGCATCAACCTCGGCGGCATCGTGGTGCAGATCTGGAGCCCCGGCCACGGCCATACCCGCGGCGACACCATCGCCTGGGTGGAAGAGGAGAAAGTGCTGTTCAGCGGCGACCTCGTCGAATACGAGGCCGGCGTCTACACCGGCGACGCCCAGCTCGAGGAATGGCCCGCGACGCTGGAGGCCCTGCGCGCGCTGGGCGCCAAGGCCATCGTGCCCGGCCGCGGCGAGGCCATGAAAGGCAGCGCCAACGTCAACAAGGCGCTGGACTACACCAAGCGCTGGGTCACCACGCTGTTCCAGGCCGGCAAGGAAGCCGCCGCCGCCGGCATGGACCTGAAGGCCGCGATGGCCCACACCCGCAAAGCCATGGACCCCGTGTTCGGTCACGTCTTCATCTACGAACACTGCCTGCCCTTCGACGTGACCCGCGCCCACGACGAAGCCAGCGGCATCAAGAACCCCCGCATCTGGACCGCCGAGCGCGACATGGCCATGTGGAAAGCGTTGCAGGGGTGAACACGCGCTGACGGCGCCGTTCACCTCCCAAAAAATGATGGCCCTCTCGGGCCATCCTGTCTTGGGGTCGGTCTTGGGGTGGCGCGTCTCACCCCGGACTACGCCAATGCCCTATCCCTGGACCGGCGTCCCCTGCACCGCGACGGCTTTCCACTCGCCCTTGTCCTTGACGTAGGTGATGGTGATCACCGCCTGGACGGGCTGCTGCTGGCCTGGAAACTTGATCGCCTCCTTGTAGCTCATCACCGCCATGGAGTCGCTGGCGTGGACGATACGAAAGTCGGACGGCGTGATCGACTCCAGCTTGACCTGCGGGTTCTCGACGAAGCTCTTGATGAACGAGGCCTTGTCCAGCTGCGTGCCCTGCACCGACACCAGTTGCGCGTCGTCCGTCATGACCTGTTTGAGCAGGTCACTCTTCTTGTGGACGATTTCGTCCAGCACGTGCGTCTGCTGTTCCGCCAGCTGATCCAGCAGCGGCAGATGACGGATGTACGCGCGGACCTCGCCGACGGTCATCGGGCCCCAGTGGGTCGGGTAGACCATGTCGATGGTGTTGCCCATGATCTTTTCCAGTTCCTGCAACTGTTCCTTGGCCAGTTTGCGGTCCTCGTGGAATACGTGCTCGGTGACGTGATGGCCATCCGGCACCAGGTTTTGGCCCTGGGGCTTGAAGGTGCCGCGGAACAGGTCGCCGACGAACAGGTTGTGGCCGAACGTCACCAGGATCGAGCCCGGCGTGTGACCGGGCATGGGGATGATCTTGCCCGGGATGCCGTATTTCGTGATGTCGACCTCCTTGTCGGCGACCACGATGTCCGGCGTCAGGGGCGGGTAGTCGAGATCGGAGACCGGACGAAACACCGCCGCCCAGGGCCCGATGTCTTCCGACTTGGCCAACTCGGACTTGCCCCGGGTGAACTTCTCCAGGTCATGGACGGAGCCGGCGACCGGAATGTGGTATTTCTCCTGCAGATAGCGGGCGGAACCAGCGTGGTCGCCATGACCGTGCGTGAGGATCAGCAGGCCGATATTTTCCGGCCTGAAGCCGAAATCGCGGATCTGCTTTTCGATGTCCTCGCCGTGGCCCGGCACACCGGCCTCGATCAGCACCAGCTTGTCGCCTGCCCCCTTGACCAGGAAGGCTTCGGTGAAGCTGATGTGCAGGTGGTAGACCTTGACCGGGTCTGCCGGATCTTTGTCGCCGGTCGGTCCATAGGCCAACGCACTGGTGCTGGTGAAGCTCAGCGCGCAAAAGGCAGCCCATGCGAACAGGGCGCTTAGAGGTTTCATGGAGGCTCTCCTTCAAAGGTTCATTTCAACAAGACGGCCTGCAGCGTGATCTTCGGCCCGGCCAGCGCCTTGGAAACCGGGCAGTTCTGCTTGGCGAATTCCGCGTGCTTCTGGAAGTCCGCCTCGCTCAGACCGTCGGCCTTGACTTCGGTTGCCAGGGCGATGTCGGTAATCGCGGGCCCTTCGCCCAGGTTCACGGTGGCCTTGGTGGTCACCCGCTCCGGGGTGAATCCGGCGCCGGACAACACGGCGGCGAGGAACATCGAGTAGCAGCCTGCATGGGCCGCGCCGATCAGTTCCTCGGGGTTGGTGCCGACGCCGGACTGGAAGCGCGAGGCGAAGCTGTAGGCCCCTTCGAAGGCGCCGCTGCCCAGCTTCATGACGCCCTGGCCTTCGTTGAGGCTGCCTTTCCATTGTGCGGAAGAGGTGGTGGTGGACATGTCTTTCTCCTTGAGATGTCGGTGAATGAAAATGGAAAAATGGGTGGATACCGGGGCAGCCCAACTCAACCGAGCAGGCTCTTCCAGTCCTGCTCGGCGGCCCAGGACTCGTAGCTGTGCCAGCCAGCCTCGGGGGCTTCATGGCGCAATTGGGTGATGTCCGCGTCATAACCGACGCGGTCAAACCACTCGAACATGGCGGCGTAGGCGTCGCTGAACTTGCGCATCTCGGCCAAGGGCACCTCGACGTACTCGATCTTGCGGCCCGCGGCGCGAGAAAGGATGTCGGCGGCCTCGAGCCCGGTCAACTCCGCCGAGGCGATGTCCACACGCCGGCCGCCGTATTTCCCGGGGTTCTCGATCACCGTGGCCGCAAAGCCGCCGATGTCGGCCACGGCGATCTGCTGCAGCTTTCGCCCGGGCGGCAGGGGCATCGCCAGCTTGCCTTCCCTCAGCGCTGGGGCCAGGAGTGGCCCGCCAACGTTTTCCATGAAAAACACCGGTCCGATGATGGTGTGGGTGATCCCGCTTTCGGCGATGCGCTTTTCGATGGGCACCTTGCTTTCGAAAAAAGGGATGCCGGTGTGACGGTTCACACTGGCGATGGAGGTGTAGACCAGGTGCTTGACGCCCGCCTTGACCGCCGCGTCGACAACGGCGATGCCCTGGCGGGTTTCGGCCTCCACCCCGCCTTCTCCCCACGGAATGCCCATGGCGAACACGGCATCGGCGCCGGCGGCCGCGCGTTCCAGCGAAGCGGCATCGTCATAGCTGCCTGTGAACAACCTCACGCCGGATTGACGCAGCGCCACGGCCGCGGGGGACTCGGCATGGCGTGTCAGCGCGCGCACCCGGTGGCCGCGAGAGATCAAGGCACGGGTCAGCGCACCACCCTGTTTGCCGGTGGCGCCGCAGACCAGAACATCGAGAGGTAGCTGTTTCGTCATAATGAAGATCCTTTCAAATAAGTTCACAATCGAACGATTCGAATTCTGTTTGACGCGCATTTGCAGCGGAAGTCGTTGAAAATGCCAAACACTTTTGCATGAGATGCAATAAAGGGCTCTTTTCAACATGGACTTTCTTGCGCAGCTGCACACTTTCGTGACCATCGCCGACACGCGCAGCATCACGCGCGCGGCTCAAATCGTGGGTCTGTCGGTCCCCATGGCGAGCCGGCAATTGCGCGGCTTGGAAGAAGAGTTGGGCACGGAACTGGTCCGGCGCTCGACCCGCAACCTGCAGCTCACCCAGACCGGGCTTGACTTTCTCGGCCATGCCCGGCGCCTACTGGACGAGGTGCAACAGGCGAAGGAGGCCGTGCGGCCCGGCCAGGGTGTGCACGGCACGCTGGTGGTGAGCCTGCCTGTGGCATTCGGCCTGGCGCGCATCGTGCCGCTGATCCCCGGCTTCCTGGCGCGCAACCCCCGCCTGCGTCTGGACCTTCGGTTCAGCGATCAACTGGCGGACATGATCGCCGACAACGTCGACATCGCCATCCGCGCTGGTGTGCAACCCCCGGACAGCCATGCGCTGATCGCGCGGCGGCTGGACAGCTACGAACGGGTGCTCTGCGCTTCGCCGGATTTCGTGGCAAAGAACCCTGGGCTGCTGGACGTACATGCCCTCGCCGGGGTCAGTTGCCTGGTTCAGGGTGTGGGGCCCACGCGCTGGCGCTTCGACACGGCGGAGGGTCAGGTCGAAGTCCCAGTCAGCGGCCCGCTGCGGACGAGCAACATCCGCCTGCTGAGCGACGCCGCCGCGGCTGGGCTGGGCGTGGCCTTGCTGCCGGAACCCATGATCGCTGAAGAGTTGCGGCAGGAACGGTTGGTCCGCCTCCTGCCGCACGCGGTGCCGCCCAGTGGAGTGATCTATGGCATCTACCACCGAAGTGCCCGAGGATCACCCGCCGTCCATGCTTTCCTGCAAGCGGTCGCCCAGGAGATAGAGAGCCATGCTGACAAGCCCGCCCCCGCCGACGGGAGCGTGGCCGCTTTGCCGATAATCCCGGGGTGACCCAGCCTGCCCGATCATGACCCACGACACCCAAGCCCCGATGGATTCCGCCGCGCCCTCCGCCTTTCCCGTGGACGTGGCCATCATGGCCGCCGGCAAGGGCACGCGCATGAAAAGCCGCCGGCCAAAGGTGCTGCACCGCCTGGCCGGGCGGGCGCTGCTGCACCATGTGATCGACACGGCCGCGGCGCTCCAGCCGCGCTCGTGTGTCGTGATCACCGGGCATGGCGCTCCTGAAGTGGAAGCACACATTGACCATTTGACGCTGGAATACACCGGTTTTTCCATAAAAACCGTGCGCCAGGAGCCGCAACTGGGCACGGGGCACGCGGTGCAGCAGGCGGTGCCCGCGCTGGCCGATGACGGCGTGGTGGTGGTGCTCTCGGGCGACGTGCCGCTGATCGCGGCGGACACGCTGCGCGCCCTGATCGCGGCCTGCGCCGGCCAGCATCTGGCGCTGCTCACCATCGAATTCGCCGACCCCACAGGCTATGGGCGCATCGTGCGCGGCGGCGCAGCCGGTGGCGACGCGCCCGTCACGGCCATCATCGAACAGAAGGACGCGAGCGAGGCGCAGCAGCGCATCCGCGAGGTCTACAGCGGCATCATGGCCGTGCCGGCGGGGCGGCTCAAGGGCTGGCTGGCGCGGCTGGACAACCGCAACGCCCAGGGCGAGTACTACCTGACCGACATCGTGAAATTCGCCGTGGCCGACGGCGTGCGCGTGGTGGCGCACACCCTCGACGATGCGCTGCAGGTGGCCGGCATCAACAGCCCGCAGCAACTGGCCGAGCTGGAGCGCGCCCGCCAGCGGCGGGTGGCGGACGGCCTGATGACGCAGGGCGTGCGCCTGGCCGACCCGGCGCGGCTGGACGTGCGGGGCGAACTGCGTTGCGCACAGGACGTGGAGATCGACGTGAACTGCGTCTTCGAAGGCCGCGTGCACCTGGGCGAAGGCGTGAAGATCGGCGCCCACTGCGTGATCGCCAACGCCACCGTCGCCGACGGCGCGGTGATTCTTCCCTTCACCTACATCGATGGCGAGCGGGCCGGCGTGCATGTGGGCCCGGGCGCACGGGTCGGCCCGTTCGCGCGGCTGCGCCCCGGCGCGCAGTTGGGCGCGGACGTGCACATCGGCAACTTCGTGGAGGTCAAGAATTCCACCCTGGCCGCGGGCGCCAAGGCCAACCACCTGGCCTATCTGGGCGATGCCACGGTGGGCGAGCGCGTGAACTACGGCGCCGGCAGCATCACCGCCAACTACGACGGCGCCAACAAGCACCGCACGGTGATCGAGGACGACGTGCACGTCGGCAGCAACTGCGTGCTGGTGGCACCGGTGACCCTCGGCGCCGCCGGCACGGTGGGCGCCGGCTCCACCATCACCCGGGACACGCCGCCCGGCGCCCTGAGCGTGGCGCGTGGCCGGCAGATGACGGTGGCGAACTGGGCGCGGCCAGTCAAGAAGAAGAAGCCAGCGCCGACAGATTCAAAATAGATAGCAAACTACTACGAATTGGCGCTGGGAATCGGCCATTTTGTCTCGAATTTCGCGCGGCGGATGCAAAAAAAGGTCTTCACGTTGCGCACGTTGGCGTCGCTCGTGAACAGGCGCTGCGCCAGGGCCTGGTAGGCGGGCATATCGGCCACCTGCACGATGAGCACGAAGTCCGGCCCCGGCGAGACGCGGTAGCACTGCTGCACGGCGTCGTCGGCCGCCACGCGCTGCTCGAAGGCGTCCAGCAGCTCCTCGCCCTGGCGGTCGAGCGAGATTTCCACCACAGCGCTCAAGCCCTGACCCAGCAGCGGCGCCAGCCGCTGCGGGCTGAGCAGCGCCACCTCGCGCTCGATCAGGCCCAGCTCGCGCAGCCGCCGCACACGCCGCAGGCAGGTGGGCGGCGACACGTGCACGCGCTCGGCCAGCGCCTGGTTGCTCTGGGCGGCATCACGCTGCAGCGCGTCGAGCAGGCGCCAGTCGATGTCGTCAAGAACAGGTTTAGATTCCATATTTCCTAATTAAGTGGAATTCAATTCCAATTATGAATCAGTATGAAATTTATACGAATAAAAATGAAAAATGAGATTAAAAATTTCATTTCATCCCGCTTAGAGTCAAGGCCAAGCTTCAAAGGAGTTGGTCATGTGCGGCATCGTCGGCGCGGTTTCCACGCGCAACATCGTCCCCATCCTGGTGCAGGGCCTGCAGCGGCTGGAATACCGCGGGTATGACTCCTGCGGCGTGGCCGTGCACGGCGCCAGCCTCGACGGCGCTTCCACGGCAGGCCTGCGCCGCGCGCGCAGCACTTCGCGCGTGGCAGAGCTCATGGCGCAAGTGAGCACTGACCATCTCGAAGGCGGCACCGGCATTGCCCACACGCGCTGGGCCACCCACGGGGCGCCGCTGGTGCACAACGCGCACCCGCACTTCAGCCACGGCACGGGCGCGGACGCCGCCGCGGCGCCGGGACGCGTGGCGCTGGTGCACAACGGCATCATCGAAAACCACGAGGAACTGCGCGCCGCCCTGCAGGCCCGCGGCTACGTCTTCACCAGCCAGACCGACACCGAGGTGATCGCCCACCTGATCGACAGCCTCTACGACGGCGACCTGTTCGACGCCGTGAAGGCCGCGGTGCGGCAACTGCATGGCGCCTACGCCATCGCGGTGTGCCACCGGGACGAGCCGCACCGCGTGGTGGGCGCCCGCGCGGGCTCCCCGCTGATCCTGGGCGCGGGCCACGCGCATGGCGAGAACTTCCTCGCCAGCGACGCCATGGCGCTGGCCGGCGTCACGGACCAGATCGTCTACCTGGAGGAAGGCGACGTGGTGGACCTGCAGCTCGGTAAATACTGGATCGTGGACAAGGCCCACCGGCCGGCCACACGCCCGGTGAAGACGGTGCAGGCCCACAGCGGCGCGGCGGAACTCGGGCCGTACCGCCACTACATGCAGAAGGAAATCTTCGAGCAGCCGCGCGCCATCGCGGACACGCTCGAAGGCGTGGAAGGCATCGTGCCCGAACTGTTCGGCGACGGGGCGTACCGGGTCTTCAAGGACATCGACAACGTGCTGATCCTCGCCTGCGGCACCAGCTACTACAGCGGCTGCACGGCGAAATACTGGCTGGAAGCGCTCGCAAAGATCCCGACCCAGGTGGAAGTGGCCAGCGAATACCGCTACCGCGAGTCCGTGCCCAACCCGCGCACGCTGGTGGTCGCCATCAGCCAGAGCGGCGAGACGGCGGACACGCTGGCGGCGCTGCGACACGCACAGTCGCTGGGCATGCCGCACACGCTCACCATCTGCAACGTCGCCACCAGCGCCATGGTGCGGGAATGCAGCCTGGCCTACATCACGCGGGCCGGCGTGGAGATCGGCGTGGCGTCCACCAAAGCCTTCACCACCCAGCTGGCCGGCCTGTTCCTGCTGACGCTGGCGCTGGCCCAGACCCGTGGGCGGCTGGACGCCGCCGCCGAGGCTGCGCACCTGAAGGCCATGCGCCACTTGCCGGTGGCGCTGCAGGCGGTGCTAGCGCTGGAGCCGCAGATTATCAGTTGGGCGGAAGACTTCGCGAAGACGGAAAACGCCCTGTTCCTGGGCCGGGGGCCGCACTACCCCATCGCGCTCGAAGGCGCGCTCAAGCTCAAGGAGATCAGCTACATCCACGCCGAGGCCTACCCCGCCGGCGAACTCAAGCATGGCCCGCTGGCGCTGGTGACCAGCAGCATGCCGGTGGTGACCGTCGCTCCGAACGACGCGCTCCTGGAGAAGCTGAAAAGCAACATGCAGGAAGTGCGCGCGCGTGGCGGCATGCTCTATGTGCTGGCCGATGCCAACACGCACATCGACAACAGCGAGGGGGTGCACGTGATCCGCATGCCGGAACACTATGGCCCGCTGAGCCCGCTGCTGCACGTGGTGCCCCTGCAGCTGCTGGCCTACCACACCGCCTGCGCCCGCGGCACCGACGTGGACAAGCCCCGGAATCTGGCGAAGAGCGTGACGGTGGAGTAGTTTTTCCGGCCTACGGCACAGGAAACACGGGCCCCTGCCCTGGCGCCCGTCCCGCGAGCACCTCGCGAAGCGCGGCGAGCGAGGACGCGATGGCGTCCGCCACAGGGGGAGAGGCCAGCATGCCTTCGTCGGTCAAGGTATCGGCCGTCAGCCGTATCGCGACCGATGCCGGTTCGACGATCGAGGCCGACATGGTGCGAAGCGTTTCGCGAAGCGCGGTGTCGGCGTGGTGCGCCCGGGGCTGCGCATTCAGCACCACGACGGGTTTGCTGTAGAAAGCCTCCAGGCTCACGAGCCAATCGAGCGCATTCTTGAGAGCCCCCGAGATGCCATGGGCGTACTCGGGGCTGGCAATGAGCAGGGCATCCGCACCCGCCACCGCCTGTCTCAGCCTGAGCACGGGGTCCGGCACGGCGGACTCGAGGTCGATATTGAATGCCGGGAGCGCCCCCAGCGCGTCAAACAGCTCGACGCGCATGTCGGGCGGCGCCAGCCGCGCTGCCGCCCGGAGCAAGGCTGAATTGATGGAAGCAGCGCGGAGACTGCCCGAGATCGCGAGAATTTTCATGACGGTCGACCCCCTGTGCGACCTGGCATCCGGCCCGAAGTATCCGCGCACGGCCGCCCCAACATGTAACAGCCGCGCCGCATGTGAAATCCTGCACTGCGAGGCGCCCTGGAGGGCCGTTCCTCCCGGAACCGGAATCTACAATGCCCCAAGAATAAAGGGGTTTCACCATGATGACGCGAATCCTGGCGATGGCAGTCACGCCGCTTCTCATCGCTTCGATGCTCGTGCAGTCCGCGCTGGCGCAGTCCAGCGCGGCCAGGGCCTCGGCCAACGTCGATCTTCCGGCCCGCCTCAAGGAAATCGAGTCGAACGCGCCCCAGTATGAGGCCAGCTACCGGCTGGGCGCGAAGGTCGCTGCCTTTTGCGCCAACTGCCATGGGGAAGGCGGCAACAGCCCCAGCGCGGACATTCCC
>JAEWVY010000167.1 GCA_023396625.1 Pseudomonadota bacterium
ATTTTTCGTCGCTGCCCGCCGTGACGATCACCTGCGCCCCCCATGCCCTGGCCATCTGGATGGCGGCCACGCCAATGCCGCTTGCACCGCCTTGCACCAGCAGGGTCTCGCCGGGCCGCAGGCCGGCACGGTCGAACACGTTGCTCCAGACCGTGAAAAAAGTCTCCGGCAACGACGCCGCATCGATATCGGTCAATCCGACGGGCACCCGCAGGCACTGCGCCACCGGCGCGACACAGAATTCCGCGTACCCTCCCCCGGGCACGAGTGCGCAGACCCGGTCACCCAGCGCAAGCCCCGCGGACGCCAACGCCTGCAGGTCCCCCGACACGATGTCGCCTGCCACCTCCAGACCCGGAATGTCCGATGCCCCTGCGGGGGGGGGATAGCTGCCCCGACGCTGCAGCACATCCGGCCGGTTCACCCCGCTGGCGCGCACACGCACCAGCACTTCGCCCGCTCCGGCCACTGGCACAGGACGCTCGCCCGGCACCAGGACCTCAGGGCCGCCGGGTTGGCGGATATCGATGCATTTCATAAAAAACTCCTGGTTTCCAGCGTCAAATGGTCACCAGGCGCTATACTTTTTAATCAAATTACTGCTGCTGGATTTCGGCACCCGGGTTCGGGCGATCCGTCAGTGCCTTCAGCGACAGCTTCACACGCCCTTTCTCGTCGGTCTCCAACACCTTCACCTTCACGATCTGGCCCTCCTTGAGGTAGTCGGAAACTTTTTCGACCCGCTCGTGCGCGATCTGGCTGATGTGCAGCAGACCGTCCTTGCCCGGCAGCAGGTTGATGAGGGCGCCAAAGTCCAGGATCTTGGTGACCGGGCCTTCGTAGACCTTGCCGATTTCAACTTCGGCCGTGATCTGCTCGATGCGGCGCTTGGCTTCCTCGGCCTTGGCGCCGTCGGTCGAGGCGATGGTGATGGTGCCGTCTTCCGCGATGTCGATCTGGGTGCCGGTCTCCTCAGTCAGCGCGCGGATCACGGCGCCGCCCTTGCCGATCACGTCACGGATCTTCTCGGGGTTGATCTTCATGGTGTACAGGCGCGGCGCGAAGTTGCTCACCTCGGTCTTGGCCTCGCCCATGGCTTCCTGCATCTTGCCCAGGATGTGCATGCGGGCTTCCTTGGCCTGGGCCAGGGCGACCTGCATGATTTCCTTGGTGATGCCCTGGATCTTGATGTCCATCTGCAAGGCGGTGATGCCGTTGGTCGTACTGGCCACCTTGAAATCCATGTCACCCAGGTGGTCTTCGTCGCCCAGGATGTCGGTCAGCACGGCGAAGCGGTTGCCTTCTTTGATCAAGCCCATGGCGATGCCCGCCACGTGCGCCTTCATCGGCACGCCGGCGTCCATCAACGACAGGCAGCCGCCACAGACGGAGGCCATGGAGGAAGAGCCATTGGACTCGGTGATCTCGGACACCACGCGCAGGGTGTAGGGGAAATCCTCCTTCGCCGGCAGACAGGCCACGAGGGCACGCTTGGCCAGGCGGCCGTGGCCGATCTCGCGCCGCTTGGGGCTGCCCACGCGACCGGTTTCGCCGGTGGCGAAGGGAGGCATGTTGTAGTGCAGCATGAACCGGTCTTCGTAATCACCGCTCAACGCATCGATGCGCTGCGCGTCACGCTCGGTGCCCAAGGTCGTGATCACCAGAGCCTGGGTCTCGCCGCGGGTGAACAGGGCCGAGCCGTGGGTGCGGGGCAACACGCCACTACGAATCTCGATCGGGCGCACGGTCCGCGTGTCACGGCCGTCGATGCGCGGCTCGCCAGCCAGAATCTGGCCGCGCACGATGCGCGCCTCGATGTCGAACAGCATGCCTTCGACCTTCACGCTGTCGAACTCGACGCCAGCCTCTTTCAGATCGGCCATCACGACGGCGTAGGCCTCGCGACAGGCATGGGTGCGGGCTTGCTTGTTCCGGATCTGGTAGGCGGCGCGCAGCTTCTCTTCGGCCAACGCGGTCACCTTGGCGATCAGGTCCTCGTCCCTGGCTGGGGCCTTCCAGTCCCAGGCCGGCTTGCCGGCGTCGCGCACCAGTTCGTGAATGGCGTTGATGGCGATATTGCCCTGCGCATGGCCAAACACCACCGCACCCAGCATGATTTCTTCGCTCAACTGCTCCGCCTCGGACTCCACCATCAGCACGGCAGCCTCCGTACCGGCCACCACCAGGTCCATCTGGCTGCTCTTGCGCTGGGTCTGCCCTGGGTTGAGCACGTACTCGCCGTTGATGTAGCCCACGCGGGCGGCGCCAATGGGGCCGTTGAACGGAATGCCGCTGATCGCCAGGGCCGCACTGGTGGCGATCATGGCGGGAATGTCGGCGTCGACTTCAGGATTCAGTGACAAGGTATGGATCACCACCTGCACTTCATTGAAAAAGCCTTCCGGAAACAGCGGACGGATGGGGCGATCGATCAGGCGCGAGGTCAGCGTCTCGTATTCGCTGGGGCGACCTTCGCGCTTGAAGAAGCTGCCCGGAATCTTGCCGGCGGCGTAGCTCTTCTCGAGGTAATCGACCGTCAACGGGAAGAAGTCCTGGCCGGGCTTGGCGCTCTTGGAGGCGACGACGGTGGCCAACACCACGGTGTCATCGACGTTGACGATCACGGCCCCTCCGGCCTGGCGGGCGATCTCGCCGGTTTCCATGGTGACCGTGTGCTGACCCCACTGAAAGGTCTTGGTGATCTTGTTGAAAATGGACATCTTGGTTCTCCTGGTAAAACAAGCGCATGAGGCTGCGCCGGAAGCCCGGAAACTCACCGTCAGAACACGATGCCATTCCATGAAAAAGCACCCGCTCCCTCATGGAATGACACAGCGCGCGTTCGTCCCGATGAACTCCGATTCGAAAAACTCAAACTAGAAGGCGCCTGAGCCAGAAACCTGTCTCAGGCGCCTTCCATGCGTGTATCCAGCTTACTTGCGCAGGCCGAGCTTGGCGATCAGCGCAATGTAACGATCCGCGTCGCGACTCTTGAGGTAGTCCAGCAGCTTGCGACGACGGCTCACCATGCGCAGCAGGCCACGGCGACCGTGGTGGTCCTTCGCATGGGTCTTGAAATGGGGGGTCAGCTCATTGATGCGGGCGGTCAGCAGGGCCACCTGGACTTCTGGGCTGCCCGTGTCGCTGGCGCTACGCGCATTGGCCTTGACGACCTCGGCCTTGACGGAGGATGCAATCATCTTGATTTCCTGTAATGAATTGTGACTTGCGCCGCCCGGCGGAAGATCGGACAGCGTGCGCCTTGCACAACGCAAAGCCTTGGAATTATAACGTAGCGCGCAATTCAGGCGCGCTACGCCGCCAGCCAAGCTCGCAGGCGGTCCACGCCCAGCGCCAGGCGTCTGACATCCCTGGAGGCGAAGCACCAGCGCAGCCAGCCTTGCGCCTCGGGGGCAAAAGCATTGCCTGGTGCCAGCCCCAGGCCGGCCTCGGCCACCAGGCGCCTGGCCATTTCGAGTGAATCGTCGAAGCCCTTGGCCCGGAAAAACCCATACATGCCTCCCCGGGGCACAGCCACCTGCACGCCCGGCACCGCCGCCAGCAGCGGGATCAGCGTGTCACGGCAGGCCTTGAGGTGCGCCACGACAGGCGGCGTCACCTCCGCGGCGCGCGCGAGCGCCACGATGCCGGCCCGCTGCGTGAACACGCTTGCGCACGAGGTGTTGAACTCGACAAGCTTGCCCATGTGCTCCGTCAAGGCAGGAGGCATCACCAGCCAGCCCAGGCGCCAGCCGGTCATGAGAAAACTCTTGGAAAAGCTGTGCACCACGACCAGCCTGTCATCCGGCTCCGCGAGATCCAGAAATGAGGGAGCGCAGGCCTTGCCACCCGTGCCTGTAAGACCGTTCCCGCCATCCGGATCGGCGTAGTACAGGCGCTCGTACACCTCATCGGCGAGAATCCACGTCCCCGTGGACCGGCAATGCTCCAGGATGGCTTGCTGCTCGTCCCGCGTCAGCGTCCAGCCCGTGGGGTTGTTGGGCGAGTTGAGCACCAGCAATCGGGTGGACGGCGTGATCGCCGCCAACAGCGCCGCGAGATCCAGCGTCCAGTCGCCGCCGTCTGGCCGCAGCGACACACGGCGCAGCCTCGCACTCATGATGAGCGGTTGCGCCGTGAGGTTGGGCCACACCGGCGTGACGGCGACGACCTCGTCTCCGGGATCGACCAGCGCCTGCACCGCCAGCATCAAGGCATTGACGCCCCCCGAAGTCACGGCCAGACGGTCCGTCCCCACCGAACGGTGCAACGACGACATGTATGCGGCGATGTGCTCACGCAACTCGGGCAAACCCAGGTTGTGGGCGTAGAAAGTCTCGCCCCGGCGCAGCGAATCGATCGCCGCCTCGCGGATGAATTCCGGCGTCACCTCGTCGCTTTCGCCGAACCAGAACGCCAGCACGTCGTCGCGGCCCATGCCGGCATTGGCCACTTCGCGGATCAGGGATGGCTGGAGATTCAGCAGGGTTTGACGCATGGCGGAAAAAGCTTCCAGAATCGAGTCACGGGCAGCGACGAAAAGCCAATGTTAGCTTGCCGTCACGCGGTCGCTATGATGCGGTCATACCCACCGCCAATGGAGGCCCCATGCGTCTGCACCACCGGATCGTCCTGCGAGGCCTTGCGCTGCTGCTGACCTGTTCGCTGGCCGTGCCAGCCACCGCGGACGCGGCCACGCGCACCAGAAAAGCCAAGGTCGCCAAGGCCGCGAAAAGCCAGAACAAGACGCCCCGCGTGAAGTTCGGCAAGGATTCAGCCGAAACCACGTCGGAACGCGACCGCCGTCTCCAGCGCGAATGCAAGGGCCGGCCCAATGCCGGTGCCTGCCTCGGCTACGCGTCCTGAAGGGGCGCCTCAAGCCGGGCGCCGCATGCGACAGCTCGTTGGCTGCTCGGCCTGCGCGGCGTCGATGCGGCGGATCACCCGGAAGCCGTAGCCCGATCCCTCGACGTCGAACGGCACCCCGGGCGCCCCCAACCGGTCCATGAGGCCCACCACCAGCGCCTGCTGGAACTGGTGGTCCGCGGCGCGCATCGCGCCACGCTGCCCCGCCAGCGTCACATCGGCCTGCTCCAGCCGGGTCGCCACGGCCATGGCCTCCACATCCCCAGCGCGGGCCATGGCCTGCGCCAGCGCCTCGATCATGAGCTGCATGCGCATGTGAACATAGTCGTCCGCCGGCTTGGGGAAGCGGGCCCGAAAAGCCCGATAGAACATCTCGCTCGCAGCATCCGGCACGTTGGGCAGCCAGTCGGCCACCGCAATCACCTTGCCCACGCCCGCGTCCGCGAGGGCTGCGGGGGCCCCCAGCGCGTTGCCATAGAAGGTGTAGAACTTGCCGTCGAACCCAATTTCCCGTGCCGCCTTGACCAGCAAGGTCAAGTCATTGCCCCAGTTGCCGGTCAACACGGCCTGGGCACCGCTGGCCTTGATCTTGACGGCGTAGGGGAGGAAGTCCTTGACCCGGCCCACAGGGTGCAGCTCATCCCCCACGATGCGCACATCGGGGCGCTGCCGATCCAGCTGTCGCCTCGCTTCGCGCAGCACCGCCTGCCCGAAGCTGTAATCCTGCCCAATCAGGTAGATGCGCTGCAGCGCCCGGTCCTCGCGCAGGACCTCCATCAGCGCGGCCATGCGCATGTCGGCATGCGCGTCGAAACGGAAGTGCCAAAAACTGCATCGCTCGTTCGTGAGCGTCGGGTCCACGGCCGAATAGTTGAGAAACAGCACGCGCCGCCCCGGATCCCGTTCATTGTGCTTGCCGATGGCGTCGATCAGCACCGCGGCGACCGACGAGGAATTGCCTTGCACCACGACACGTGCCCCGGCATCGATGGCCGAGCGCAGCGCCGCGAGCGCTTCCTCGTTCTGGCCCTTGCTGTCGTACCGCTCGATCTCCAGGCGCCGCGCCCCCCCGGGCAAAGGCACACCGCCACGCGCGTTGACTCGCTCCACCGCCCAGAGCAGATTGCGGTACACCGCCTCGCCCGTGTTGCCAAACGGGCCGCTCAGCCCCTCGATCAACGCCAGCTTGACCGGCGCACTCTTCACGGGCTGTCCCATCGCCAGACGCATCGCCCCCGCCACCGGCAGCAGCAGCGTGGCCATCCCGCCCGCGAGCCATGCCCGGCGCTGGTGTTTCATCATGAAACTCATAAATTTATAGCAAATTAAGTCCGATTGACGCTGGAGTCAATGGATTTCAATCAAGATTCATGGCATCCAGCGGCCAGCGCGGCCTGACATCGAAGGCATAGGCCTTCGTCGGCGCCTGGATGCCCGCCTGCAGGCGCATCGCGGCCGCCATGGCAATCATCGCGCCATTGTCAGTGCACAAATGCAGCTCCGGGTAATGCACGCGCACGCCAAGCTTCGCGCAGGCCGCATCGAGTTGCTGGCGCAGCGCGCGATTGGCGCCCACCCCACCGGCCACGACGAGACGCGACAAGCCCGTTTCGCGCAGCGCGGCGAGGGATTTCTTCAACAACACCTCGACAATGGCCGCCTGCGTGGAAGCCGCGAGATCGGCCTTCAACCCCGAACCCGGATCCTCCAGGGCTTCGCCAAGCTTCCTGGCCTGCGTGAGCACCGCCGTCTTGAGCCCGGCGAAGGAAAAATCCAGATCGCCGCTGTGCAGCAGCGGGCGGGGCAGCCTGAAGGCCGAAGGGTTCCCCTGCTCCGCCAGCCTCGACAACGCCGGCCCGCCCGGATACCCCAGGCCCATCAGCTTGGCCGATTTGTCGAAAGCCTCGCCCGCCGCATCGTCGATGGTTTCGCCCAGGATGTCGTACCGCCCCACCCCTTCGACCCGCATGAGCTGCGTATGGCCGCCCGACACCAGCAGCGCGACAAAGGGAAAACTGGGTGGATCGGCACTCAGAAATGGCGACAGCAGATGCCCCTCCAGGTGATGCACTCCCAGCACCGGCCGTCCGAGCGCCGCGCCCAAGGCGCAGGCCACACCCGCGCCCACCAGCAGGGCGCCGGCCAGCCCCGGGCCACGGGTATAGGCCACCACGTCGAGCTCGCCCAGCGCCCGTCCGGCTTCGGCCATCACCCGGTCCAACAGCGGAAGGACCCGGCGGATGTGGTCGCGGCTGGCCAGTTCCGGCACCACGCCCCCGTAGGCCTGATGCATCTCGATCTGGCTGTGCAGCGCATGCGCAAGCAGTGTGGGCACGCCGGTGGCGGCCGCGTCCACGAGCGCCACCCCGGTTTCGTCGCAGGATGATTCAATACCCAGGATCAACATGGGTGCGCAGTGTAGGGGAGTGTCGCCATCGTCCCCATCCAGGGCTTTGCGCAGGCGTCAACCAGAAGGACGCCAGGAGGGCTCAGCACGCGCGCTGGGCCAGCTGACGCAGGTGGCCTTCCCTGGGCAGCACCGGCCCGGCATGCACAAGCTCATCGCCCCGTGCCACCAGCAGGGTCGGGAAGGTCTCGACATCGAGATCATCGACCAGTTCGGCCTCATCCTCCACATCGATCCAGAAAAACCGCAGTCCGGCGTGTTCCCGCGCAATGCTGTCGAACAGACTCCGGTAATCCCGACAGACACCACACCAGCTCGCGCACAAGCAAACGACCACCCCCGCTGGCACGGGGTTTGGTGCATGATGGTCGAGAATGCGGCGCAACACCGCGCGGTAGGTTTCACTCATCGGGTCGGGGCGGACAGGCCACTGGAACGCATAGGTGCGACGCCCTGCCACTGTACCCGAGACTCCCCGCCCTGTCGCTTGCGGACACCTCAGGCGGTTTCGTTGGCCGTGGTCGCCAGCCACGTCAACCCCAGTCCAGCGAGATAGGCATCGATGGCCCGCCCGCCCGTGTCCACCAGGTCGAAGGCCGCCACGTCGAGCAGCCAGTTCTGAAGCAGGCCATTGACCAAGGCGTGCAATCCGATGGCCGCCACGTCCGCGGGGACGGGCAAAGGGCGTCCGCGTTCGTCAACCGTCCGCTCCAGCGCGCGCCGGATCCGCTCCCGGCAGGCTTCACGCGCGCGCAGGTGACGCTCCTGCACCGCCCGCAGTTCCGGAACATATTCGACCTTGTGCGTGGCCACCTCGAACACGCGCCGGGTCTGGGCATCGGTGGCGGTCTTCTCCAGAGCCGCCAGCATCGCCGCCCGGATCTCAGTCACCGGATCCTGCGCACCGGGCGCCACGGCACATTGCAACGCTTCCTCCATGGGCAGCGTCACGCGGTCCATCATGGCGTTGAAGAGATCGGCCTTGTCCTTGAAATGCCAGTAGATGGCGCCGCGCGTGGTCCCGGCAGCGACGGCGATGTCGTTGAGCGACGTGCGTGACACCCCCTGCGCCTGGAACACGTGTTCGGCGGCGTCGAGCAAGCGATGGCGCGTCGCCAACGCATCGGCTTTCGAGCGGCGGACCATGTCACGACCTTCTGGGTAGCTCCGGGGAGTCTCACTATACATGCACTTCTGTATGTATACTGCCCTTCACCCCATCATTCCCTGCACAATGGCGCTTCCTGCAAAAAAGCGGAGTGCCTTTGTCCCGTTTTCCCGAAAGCATGCCATGCCTTTCCTGACTGACATCAAGCCATCTTCTGCTCCCACGCCCTGGTGTCCCGGCCCTGCGTTGCTCAGCCTGGCTGCCGGCCTGCTGCTCAGCGCCTGCGGCCCTTCGCCGGCACCGACCGCTGGCAGCAAGTCGGGGGGAATGCCGCCGCCCGAGGTTGGCGTCATCTCCATTTCGCCGGGCAATATTGGCCTGGTCACCGAACTGCCGGGCCGGCTCGAAGCGTCACGCATCGCCCAGGTTCGCGCCCGGGCCGCGGGCATTCTGCAAAAGCGGATGTTCCGTGAAGGCAGCGACGTCAAGGCGGGCCAGATCCTGTTCGCCATCGATGCCAGCACGTACGAAGCCGCCTACGCGAGCGCCCAGGCCACCCTGGGCAAGGCCGAAGCCAATCTCATGCAGGCCAGCGCCCAGGTGACACGCTTCAGGCCCTTGGCGGCGGCCAACGCGATCAGTCAGCAGGAATGGGTCAATGCCCAGGCCGCCCAGAAACAAGCCGAGGCCGACGTGTCGGCCGGGCGCGCCGCCGTACTGGCCGCGCGCATCAACCTGGACTACACCCGGGTCACGGCGCCCATCGCAGGACGCATCGGCCGGGCCCTGGTGACGGAGGGCGCGCTCGTCGGCCAGGGCGAAGCCACCCCGCTGGCGGTGATCCAGCAGATCGACCCGCTCTACGTGAACTTCACCCAATCCGCGGGCGACATCATGAAGTTGCGCCGGGCCATGGACGACGGCCGCCTGAAGCGCGCAGGCGCGCAGATGGCGAGCGTGCGTGTCGTGCTGGAGGACGGCAGCGAATATGCGCACACGGGCAAGCTGCTTTTCTCCGATCTCACCGTGGACGCCACCACGGGCCAGATCACACTGCGCGCCGAGCTGCCGAATCCGGCGGGCACCCTGCTGCCCGGCCTGTACGTGCGGGTGCGGCTGGAGCAGGCACTGGCGCCCAATGCGGTGCTGCTGCCACAGCAGGCCGTGACACGCTCACCCCAGGGGGACACGGTCTTGGTGGTCGGCACCGACGCGAAAGTCACTCCCCGCACGGTGCGCATCGATGGGCAACAGGGCGGCCAATGGGTGGTGCTGGACGGCCTGAAGGCCGGCGAGCAAGTGATGGTGGACGGTTTTCAGAAAATCGCCATGCTCCCCCCCGGCACGCCGGTGAAGGCCGTTCCGTGGAAGGTGCCAGCCGCGGCACCCGCCACGCCTGCCAGCGGTGCCGCGGGAGCGGCGGCCACCCCGGCCAGCGCCGCGTCCGGCGCCCAGCGCTGAGAGAGGCCGACCGCCATGGCACGATTTTTCATCGACCGGCCCATCTTCGCGTGGGTGATCGCGTTGTTCATCATCGTGATGGGCGCGGTGGCCATCACCCAGCTGCCAATTGCGCAATACCCCCCCGTGGCACCGCCCTCGATCGTCGTGTCGGCCACCTATCCCGGTGCGTCGGCCCAGACACTGGAGGACAGCGTGCTCGCAGTCATCGAGCGCGAGATGAACGGTTCACCCGGCCTGATCTACATGGAATCGGTCGCGCAGGCGAACGGCACGGGCAACATCACGCTGAGTTTCCAACCCGGCACCAACGCCGATCTGGCGCAGGTGGATGTGCAGAACCGCCTGTCGCGCGCCACCCCGCGCCTGCCCGCCGCAGTGACACAGCAGGGTGTGCGCGTGGACAAGTCGCGATCCAATTTCCTGCTGTTCACCATCCTGTCTTCCGATGACCCCGCGTGGGACCCGGTCGCGCTGGGAGACTATGCCTCGCGCAACGTGCTGCCGGAGTTGCAGCGCGTGCCCGGCGTGGGACAGGCGCAGTTGTTCGGCACGGAGCGCGCCATGCGCATCTGGATCGATCCCGCAAAGCTGCTGGGTTACAACCTTTCGTCAACCGATGTGACGGCCGCGATCCGCGCGCAGAACGCGCAGGTGTCGGCAGGAGAGATCGGCAGTCTCCCGAACGTGGCGGGTCAGGGTATCGCCGCCACCGTGGTGGTCAATGGGCAGCTGGGCGATGTGGCGCAGTTCGGCGCCATCGTGCTGCGGGCCAACGCCGACGGCTCCACCGTGCGCCTGAAGGATGTGGCGCGCATCGAACTCGGCGCCCAGGCCTATGCGACATCGGCCCGGCTGAATGGCAAGCCATCCACTGGCATCGGCGTGCAGCTCGCGCCCAGCGGCAATGCGCTGGCCACGGCCAAGGCGGTGCGCGCCAAGCTGGAGCAGTTGCAGCGCTATTTCCCCAAGGGCATGCGCTGGGCCATCCCCTACGACAGCTCCCGGTTCATCGAGACGTCCATCGGCCAGGTGGCCGAGACCCTGGCGGAAGCCGTGGCCCTGGTGTTCCTGGTGATGTTCCTGTTCCTGCAGAACTGGCGCTACACCGTCATTCCCACACTCGTGGTGCCTGTGGCGCTGCTGGGGACTTTCGCGTCCCTGCTGGCGATGGGTTTTTCCATCAACGTGCTGACCATGTTCGGCGTGGTGCTGGTGATCGGCATCGTGGTGGACGACGCGATCGTCGTGGTGGAGAACGTGGAACGCATCATGAGCGAGGAAGGTCTGCCGCCATTGCCGGCCACCCGCAAGGCCATGGGCCAGATCTCCGGGGCCATCGTCGGCGTGACGGTGGTGCTGATCTCGGTGTTCGTCCCGCTCGCGTTCTTCAGCGGCTCCATCGGCAACATCTACCGTCAGTTCGCGGCCGTGATGGGTGTCTCGATCGCCTTTTCGGCCTTTCTCGCCCTGTCGCTCACGCCGGCTCTGTGCGCCACGCTGCTCAAGCCCGTCGAAGCTGGTCACCACCACGTCAAGAAAGGGTTCTTCGGCGGGTTCAACCGTGGCTTCACGCGCACGGCCAAGGGGTATGAGGGCGCGCTGGCGCGCGTGCTTCCACGCGCCGCGCGCTACCTGGTCGTCTACGGCGCCATTTGCGCTGCCGCGGCCCTGATTTACCAGCGGCTGCCCACGTCCTTCCTGCCCAACGAGGACCAGGGAACCCTGCTGGTCAATGTGCAATTGCCCCCGGGCGCCACCCAGGAGCGCACCCGGGCCGTGATGGAACAGGTCGAAGGCTTCATGCTCAAGCAGCCGGAAGTCCAAGGCATGGTGGGGGTACTCGGCTTCAGCTTCTCGGGTCAGGGACAGAACGCGGCGCTCGCCTTTGTCACACTCAAGGACTGGGCTGAGCGCAAGGGCGCCGGCAGCGATGCGCAGGCGCTGGCCCAGCGCACCTTCGGCGCCCTCTCGGGTGTCCGTGATGCGTTCATCTTCCCGCTCAGCCCGCCGCCCATCCCCGAACTCGGCGCGTCATCGGGTTTCAGTTTCCGGCTGCAGGACCGTGCCGGACTCGGCCATGATGCCCTGCTGGCCGCGCGCAACCAGCTGCTGGGCATGGCGTCGAAGAGCACGGTGCTCACGCAGGTGCGCCCCGATGGTCTGGAAGACGCTCCCCAGCTGCAGTTGGATATCGATCGCGACCGGGCCGGCGCCATGGGCGTGAGCTTCGACGCCATCAACGCCGCCATTTCCACGGCATTGGGATCGAGCTACGTCAATGACTTCCCCAACAGCGGGCGCCTGCAGCGCGTGGTCGTGCAGGCCGACGCCCCCGCGCGCATGCAGCCCGGCGACCTGTTGCGCCTGAACGTCCTCAACAGCCGCGGACAGCCGGTGCCGCTGTCAACCTTCGCCAGCACGCGCTGGGTCCCTGGCGCCATGCAGACTGTGCGCTACAACGGCTACCCGGCCATGCGGATCAGCGGCAGTGCTGCGCCGGGCTACAGCACCGGCGCGGCCCTGGCGGAAATGGAGCGACTCGCCGCCCAGCTCCCTCCGGGGTTTGGCTTCGAGTGGACAGGCACGTCGCGCGAGGAAAAACTCGCGGGCGCCCAGGCCTTCGTCCTGTACGGCTTCGCCATCCTGTCGGTCTTCCTGTGCCTGGCCGCGCTGTACGAGAGCTGGAGCATTCCGCTCTCCGTCATCCTGGTGGTGCCGCTGGGCGTGCTGGGCGTGCTGTTGTCCACGCTGCTGCGTGGCTACGCCAACGACGTGTACTTCCAGGTCGGGCTGATCACCATCATCGGCCTGTCCGCCAAGAACGCGATTCTGATCTTCGAGTTCGCCAAGGACCTGCAGGCCCAGGGGAGAAACGTTGTCGAATCAGCGCTTGCGGCCGCTCATCTGCGCTTTCGCCCCATCGTCATGACCTCGCTGGCTTTCACGCTGGGCGTGCTCCCGCTGGCCATCGCCTCGGGCGCCGGCTCGGCCAGCCAACGGGCCATCGGCACCGGTGTGATCGGTGGCATCCTCACCGGGACCATGTTGTCGGTGGTGTTCGTCCCGATCTTTTTCGTGGTCGTGCGCAGCCTGTTCAAGGACAGCGCCCGTCAGCAGGAAGTGCATGCGGCCCAGGCCGCTCATCTGGGAGTCCACGCCGATGACGATGAATGAGCCTTTCCTCCTTCCACGGCCGCGGGCTCCGCGGGCCCTGTCCGTGCTTGCCATCACACTGCTGGCCGGCTGCTCGATGGCACCCGTCTACGAACGCCCGGCCGCGCCGGTCGCGGCCAGCTGGCCTCAAGGCACGAGCGACACCGCCACCACGCCCGCGGCCGACCTGGCGTGGCAGGACTTCGTCACCAGCGATCGCCTGCGCGAGTTGATCGCGCTCGCACTGGCCAACAACCGGGACCTGCGCGTGGCCGCGCTCAACATCGAGCAGGTGCGCGCCGCGTACGCCATCCGTCGCGCGGACCAGTTCCCGACGCTGGACCTGGCCGCCACAGGCAACCGCCAGCCCGCCAGCGACCACAGTGGGCGCATCACCAGCGCCTACAC
>JAEWVY010000168.1 GCA_023396625.1 Pseudomonadota bacterium
CGCTCGCGGCCATCGCCAAGTACGGCATCGACCAGCAGGTGGGCTACATCTCCACCGGCGGCGGCGCCTTCCTGGAGGTGCTGGAGGGCAAGACCCTGCCCGCGTTCGAGATCCTGGCCGCGCGGGCGTCGAATGATCCTAAATAGATAGCGATAAACGACCATTTGGCGCTGAGAAATCCTGTTTTTATTCAAAATTCATCTCAACCTTCCGGAGTTTCCCCATGGCCCTGATCTCGCTTCGCCAGTTGCTGGACCACGCCGCCGAACGCGGCTACGGCGTGCCGGCATTCAACGTCAACAACCTGGAGCAGATCCAGGCCATCATGGAGGCGGCGCAGGAGACGGACAGCCCGGTCATCCTCCAGGCCTCGGCCGGCGCGCGCAAGTATGCGGGTGAGGCCTACCTGCGCCACATGGTGCTGGCCGCCGTGGAGTCGCACCCGGACATTCCCGTGGTCCTGCACCAGGACCATGGCGCCACGCCGGCGGTGTGCCAGCAGTCGATCCGTTCAGGTTTTTCCAGCGTCATGATGGACGGTTCGCTGCGCGAGGACGCCAAGACGCCGGCAAGCTACGAGTACAACGTGGACGTGACCCGCCGGGTCTGCGAGATGGCGCACGCGGTGGGGGTCTCGGTGGAAGGGGAACTGGGTTGTCTGGGCTCGCTGGAAACGGGCGAGGCCGGCGAAGAGGACGGCGTTGGCGCCGAAGGCAAGCTCACGCACGACATGATGCTGACCGATCCGGTGCAGGCCAAGGACTTCGTGGCCCGGACCGGGGTGGATGCCCTGGCCATTGCCATCGGCACCAGCCATGGGGCCTACAAGTTCACCCGCAAGCCCACGGGGGACATACTGGCGATCGACCGCATTGCCGCCATCCATGCGCAGATTCCGGGCACGCATCTGGTCATGCACGGTTCCTCGAGCGTGCCGCAGGAGTGGCTGGAAATCATTCGCAGGCACGGTGGTGAGATCAAGGAGACCTACGGCGTGCCCGTGGAGGAGATCCAGCGCGGCATCCGCAGCGGCGTGCGCAAGGTCAACATCGACACCGACATCCGCCTGGCCATGACCGGGGCCATGCGCCAGGTGTTTGCCGAGAAGCCGTCCGAATTCGACCCACGCAAGGCGCTCGAAGCGGCCCGCAAGGCGGCGCGCGGCATCTGCAGGTTGCGTTTCGAGGCCTTTGGCTGCGCGGGCCAAGCCTCCGGGATCAAACCCATTCCGCTGGAGGTCATGGCCCAGCGCTACGCTTGAGGCGGCAAATGAAAAAGGGCCGGACATGCCGTCCGACCCGAGGAGCCCGCGCCCTTACCAGCGCCAGCCGACCTGAACGCCCAGGGAGTTCTGGTGCATGCGGATGGTTTCGGTGCCTGCGGGCATCTGGGCATTGAACATGGAAGCGCCGGAGACGGAGTTCCTGCGCGCATGCATGTAGGCCACAGTCAGCTCCATCGTGGGTGACAGGGCGTAGGTGCCTCCCAGCGTGTAGTGCGTCGTGACCACCCCCGGGGCGATGATGTTGAAGCTCACGTCACGGCCCTGCACCGGGTTGTCGCTTTTGTTGATGCCCGCGCGCAACGTCAGCCCAGGCATCGCCTGCCACTGCACGCCCAGCTTCCAGACATCGACGTTGGACCAGCCAAAGCCCGGCCCGCCCGCCGAGCCCAGCGGTGCCCGGTTGGTGCTGGGGTTGCCGATGGAGGGCACGCCCGCGTACTTGATGCGCTGGTAGTCCACCGCCACCTGCACCTTGGGCGTGACCTTCACGGCCACGCCCAGGGCGTAGTTTTCCGGGATGTCGAATCGTCCGCCATCGGCGAACAGGCCGGCATAGCTGTCGAACTTGCCCATGCGGATCTTGGGCGACCAGGTGGCGCCTACCGTGAGGTTGTCGCCGAGCTGTCCCTGGTAACCCAGGCGCACGCCGACGCCGCTGCTGCTGTCGTAACCCTGGTTGGTCAGTCGCGAGGGGTCCTGGCTCATGGGGCTGAAGGCCTGAAGCCCATAGGCCTTGAACTGCTGGTACACCAGCAGGGGCGACACGCCCACGGCATGTTTTTCGCTGAATTTGTAGGCCACCGTGGGGGCGACGATCAATTGCATCAGGTCCACGCCGAGCTGGCCGCCGCCGCACAGCACGTTGGCCGTGGACGGGCCCATGCCGCAGTTGAGCTGGCCGCCGGAGTAGTCGGTGTTCATGCCGCCGTTGCCGTAGACCGTCAGGTTCACGCCCAAGCGTTCGTTGATGGCGCGGTTATAGCCGAACTCGGGGATCAGGAAGCTGTTGCTGCCGCTATCCACCTTGGCGTCGACCATGCCGCCTTCGCGTTGCATGCCGCGTCGGGGCATGAAGACATCCAGGCCGCCCTCGACACGGTTGCCCGCGTTGGCTGCTGCCGCCGGGTTGTTGATGCCGGCGAAGGCGTCCTCGCTCAGCGCCACCGATGCCCCGCCCATGCCTTTGGCTTTCATGCCGAAGCCCGCTGGAAAGTATCCGTCTGTGGCGTGTACCGCCCCTGTGGCGAGAAGCGCCGCAATGGGCAGAAGGCTGGGGATTTTTCTCGTCGCTTTCATGGTTTGTCTCCGTTTGTGGTTGTGAAGGGGAAGCGGAATTCCTGGAACGGGTCCGGGCGGAAAGGCTGAGATCACCAGTACGCCTGAAGGCGGCCCTTGACCACCTTGGACTCGAAGCGCTTGAGCGGGCTGTTGCCTTTCTTGATGCAGTCACCGCTTTTCACGTCGAAGGCCCAGCCGTGCTTGGGGCAGGTCAGGGTGTCGCCCTTGAGCGCGAGTTGCTGCATGTCGGTGTTCTGGTGCGGGCAGTGGCTGTCGTACACCTGATAGCTCTTTTTGGTGCGGTACACGAAGATGCCGCGGCCATCGCACTCGGTGCGCAGCACTTCGCCGTCCTTGGCGTCGGCCGCGGCCATGACGTCGTGCCACTGGCCGGGGCGGTTCAGCGCGTCCGGGTGAAATTCCGGAATGTTCATCTCCAGGATGATGTCCACCGCCCAGACGATCTTGGTCAACCCCAACGCCGGAAAGGCCATCAGCAGCGCGTCCAAGATTTCGGTGGGGGTGCAGCCTTCGCGCAGGGCACGGCCCAGGTATTGCCGAAACCCGCGGTCGGTCTGCGCATGGACCTTGGTGATGATGGAAATCAGGTTCTTGGTCTTCGGGTCGAGGTACTTGCCCGCGTCCTTGATGAAGGCGAAGTAGTGGCTCAGCGTTTCGGGCCGGGCCTTGAGCAGGTAGGTCAGAGCGTCGCTCATGGGGTCTTTCCTTTGTTTAAGCGGTATCTGGATGCAGGACGAGGACGGGGGAGTCGGACAGTCCAATGACTTTCTGCGCCACGCCGCCCACCAGGGCGCGGCCGATGTGCTGGTCATTGCGGCTGCCAATGACAATCAGATCGGCCTGACATTCTTGCGCCGCGGCCAGGATTTCGGCGAAGGGTTTGCCTTTTCGTATGACCGACTGAACGTTCACGTTCTTGGCCTGCGCCAGCCGCGTGACCTGCGTCATGAATGCGTCGATGTCCGGGGTGGGCATGTCACCGGACTGGACGCATACCCATTGCAGGGGCAGGCCACATTCCGCGGCCACGGCCACGGCCAGGGTCACCAGCCGCAACCCTTGCGTGCCGGGCTCGGCGGCCACCAGCACGCGTGTTTGCCACAGGGTGGCACCGCGCGGCACGATCAGCACGCTGCACGGCGCATGGGCGACCACGCGCGAGACCATCTCGCCCAGCAGCAGATTGGCCAGGAATCCGCGTTTGCCACGGCGACGGATCACGATCAGGTCCGCTCCCCGTTCGCGTGCCTCGTCAACGATTTCCTGGTGTGGCTCTGGGCCGCGCCGGGCTTGCATGGACAGGGATACGCCCTGGGCTCGGGCCATCTCGTGCAGGCCGGCGATGTGTGTGGCCGCCCGCAGTTCGGCGCGCGTGGCCAGCTCGGGGGCTGCGGCTTCGAACTCGGGGTTGCTGACGATCGGCAGCACGCCATCCAGTGGCAACTGGCAGCGTTGCGCCAACGCCAGGGCCAGGGCTTCGGCGCCACTGTCGAATTCGCTGTGCTCCGTGGCAAGCAGCAGGTGCTGGAAGATGGAGGCCATGTGATGACGGTCCAGCTGATTGTGGGGCTCAGTGCCCGGCCGTCAGCACGCCGGAGGCGGCCAGCAACAGCACGGCGGCCTCCAACGCGCAGATGGCGGCATAGACCATGCCATTGCGCTGCCTCAGGAACACTGGAATCAGTGCCAGCAGGGGAGGCAACGAACAACCCGCGAGCACGGCAATGCCGATCATGTTGATGCGATCGCCATACCGGAGCAGGGCCAGCCAGTCCAGCGCTTCCGGTGTGTGGGCCATTTCGTGGTAGGTGTCGACCGGCAGGCTCCACAGGCTGGACAGGCGGTCCAGTGGCA
>JAEWVY010000219.1 GCA_023396625.1 Pseudomonadota bacterium
GACTACGCCTTCGTGTTCACCATACTGGTCACCATCGTGACCATCATCGTGCTGTCGGAGCTGGCGGTGAATTCCATCAAGGGGCTCTTTCATGTCTGACGCCCGCGTTGCGACCCCGGGCCCCACCGCCGTGCTGCCGCTGGATCGGGTATGGCAGCGGCACACGTCCGGGCAGCGCCTGATGCGGCTGGGCCTGTGGATCGCGTTGACCGCCACCATCGTCCAGTCGATCCGCCATGTGGAAGTCATCCCCGAATTTCTGCTGGACGCGCACACCCAGATGGCCGACCTGCTGGTGCGCATGTGGCCACCGGCCGTGGGCTTTTATCCCAAGGGCATCCATGATGCGCTGATGGAAACGCTGCATATCGCGAGCCTGGGCACCATGCTGTCCATGGTGCTGGCGGTGCCGCTGGCCCTGCTCGTCGCCCCCAACCTGACCCGAAGCAAGCTGCTCAACGTGGTGGCCCGGGTGCTGCTGGTCACCTCCCGTTCCGTCAATTCCCTGGTCTGGGCCCTGCTGTTCGTCGCGGTCTTCGGGCCAGGTCCGCTGGCGGGAACACTGGCCATCGGGTTCCGGTCGGTCGGTTTCGTCGGCAAGTTGCTCGGCGAGGCCATCGAGCAGACGCCGCGCGGCCCCATCGAGGCGCTCGAGGCCGCCGGCGCCAGCTGGCTGGCACGCGTCTGGTACGGCTACTGGCCCCAGGTGAAACCGGCGTTCTGGTCCGTCGTCCTCCTGCGCTGGGACATCAATGCACGGGAATCCGCCGTTCTGGGCCTGGTTGGCGCCGGCGGCATCGGCATGGCGCTGGACACCGCGATGAACCTGTTCCAGTGGGACCGCGTGGCCATGGTGCTGCTGGCCATCCTGGCCGTCGTCCTGCTGGCCGAAATGATCGTCACCCAGGTGCGTCGCCGCGTCCTGTGACCGCCCATTCATGCGCCGAGGCTCATCGGCGCCACAATGGAGATGAGGAATCGAACCGGAATTTCGCATGTCCCTGAAGCCTTTGCAACACATGCCCGCCGCCACCGCGGCCGGCATTCACACGGTACTGACCGACATCGACGACACGCTCACCACGCAGGGGCGGCTGACCGCGGCGGCCTATGGCGCGCTGGAAGCCTTGCACGACGCGGGATTGCGTGTCATTCCCGTCACGGGCCGGCCCGCGGGCTGGTGCGACCACATTGCCCGGATGTGGCCCGTGGACGGCGTGATCGGGGAAAACGGCGCGTTCTACATGTGGCATGACGCGGCCAGCGGCCGACTGCAATCACGCCACATGCTGAGCGAATCGCAACGGCAGGAGGGCGCCGGCCGGCTGGCAGCCGCCCGGGCGCGTGTGCTGCGCGATGTGCCAGGCTGCGCCGTCGCCTCGGACCAGTTCTGCCGGCTCTACGATCTGGCCATCGATTTCGCGGAGGACGTGCCTCGACTGGATGACACGCAGATCGACCGGATCCTCGCCACCATGGCCGACTGCGGGCTCACCGCCAAGGTCAGCTCGATTCACGTCAACGCCTGGTTTGGACAATGGAACAAGCTGGAAATGGCGCGCATCATGCTCGCTGAACGCCACGGCATCGACCTCTCGGCCGAGCGCCACCGCATTGTGTTCGCCGGCGACTCGGGCAACGATGAGCCCATGTTCGCCTTTTTCCCCCATGCCGTCGGCGTGGCCAACGTGCTCGACTGGGTGGACCGTCTTCAGAGCCTGCCCGCCTGGATCACCCCATCGCGGGCCGGTGCCGGCTTCGTGGAGCTTGCCCATGCGTTGCTGGCCGCGCGCGGACGCTGAGCGCCTGCCCATGCCGGGATTCGAGGCTCGCGCCGCCCTCCTACACACGCAGCGATTCCCAAAGTGAAAAAGCCCCGCCGAAGCGGGGCCATCTCAGGGACTGCCTGGGCCACCCACGCCGGGGTGTCAGCCCATGTGCAAACCCCCATTGACGGAAAAATCCGCCCCCGTGGAATATCCCCCCTCCTCGCTGGCCAGCCAGGCGATGATGGAGGCGATCTCGCTGGGCTCGCCAAGGCGCTTCACAGGGACCGTGGCCACGATTTTTTCCAGCACGTCGGGGCGGATCGCCTTGACCATGTCGGTGCCGATGTAGCCGGGGCTCACGGTGTTCACCGTCACCCCCTTGGTCGCGAGTTCCTGCGCCAGGGCCATGGTGAAGCCGTGCATGCCGGCCTTGGCGGCCGAATAATTCGTCTGCCCGGCCTGCCCTTTCTCGCCGTTGACCGATGAGATGTTGATGATGCGGCCCCAGCCCTTCGCCACCATGTCGGTGACGACTTGCTTGGTCACGTTGAACATGGAGTTGAGGTTGGTCTCGATCACCGCATCCCAGTCCTCGCGGGTCATCTTCAGGAACATGCGGTCCCGCGTGATCCCGGCATTGTTGACCAACACATCGATCGGGCCATGCTCGGCCTTGGCCTTGGTGAAGGCGTCGACGGTGCTCTCCCAGTCGCCGACATTGCCGACACTGGCGTAGAAGGTATACCCCTGCGCCTTTTGCTCATCCAGCCATTTCTGATAGTCGCGTGTCGGTCCACAGCCGGCGATGACCTTGAAACCTTCCTTGTGCAGGCGCTGGCAAATCGCCGTGCCGATGCCCCCCATGCCACCGGTGACGTACGCTATTTTCTGACTCATTCAAACGCTCCTTGTCATTGATTTGTGCAAGCACTCTACCGAAGAATCGGGTGCGCTTCATTGAGGTAAACACCGAGCCGCGCGCACGAAGCGAAGGCCCCGCGCCCCCCGCCCGCCCAGGAGCATGGGTCCGGCGGCGCCGCAGGGAATCAGCGCTCGACCGCGAGCGACACGCCCATGCCGCCCCCAATGCACAACGCGGCCAGCCCCTTCTTCGCGTTGCGGCGTTGCATCTCATGCAGCAAGGTCACCAGGATGCGGCAACCCGATGCGCCGATGGGATGGCCAATGGCAATGGCCCCGCCATTGACGTTGACCTTGGCCGGGTCGATGTCGAGCTGCTGGTTCACCGCGCAGGCCTGGGCCGCGAAAGCCTCGTTGAGCTCGAACAGATCCACGTCCGCCGCACTCCAGCCGGCCCGGGCCAGCGCCTTGCGCGAGGCGGGCACAGGCCCCAGCCCCATCTGCGCGGGGTCGAGCCCGCTGGTGCCGAAGGCGGCGATCCGTGCGAGCGGCTGAAGGCCCAGGGCGGCGGCTTTCTTCGCGGTCATCACCACCACGGCGGCCGCGCCGTCGTTGATGCCCGAGGCGTTGCCCGCGGTCACGCTGCCGGCCTTGTCGAACGCAGGGCGCAGGCCGGCCAGGGCTTCGGCGCTGGTCTTGCGGTTCAGGAACTCGTCGGCATCGAACACCACCGGGTCACCCTTGCGCTGTGGAATGGAGACACCCACGATTTCGTCCTTGAACTTGCCCGCGTCCTGGGCCGCGGCGGCCTTCTGCTGGCTGGACAACGCCAGCGCGTCCTGCATTTCCCGGGTGATGCCGCAGGCCCGCGCCACATTTTCCGCGGTGATGCCCATGTGGTACTGGTTGTAGACATCCCACAGGCCGTCGACGATCATGGAGTCGATCATCTTCCAGTCCCCCATGCGCTGGCCATCACGGCTGCCCAGCAACACGTGCGGGCTGGCGCTCATGTTTTCCTGGCCGCCGGCCACTACGATCTCGCTGTCACCCCAGGCCACGGCCTGCGCGGCCAGCATCACGGCCTTGAGGCCCGAGCCACAGACGGCGTTCACCGTCAGCGCGGGCGTTTCCTGGGCCAGGCCGGCCTTCAGCGTGGCCTGGCGGGCCGGGTTTTGGCCGGCTCCCGCGGCAAGGACCTGCCCCATGATGACCTCGCCGATCTGGTCGGATTGCAGGCCGGCGCGCGCGATGGCCTCGCGAACCACGAGGCTGCCGAGCTCCGTGGCCGGGATTTTCGCGAGCGAGCCGCCAAACTTGCCCACGGGGGTCCGGGCGGCTGAAACGATGACGATGTCTTCCATGGGTGTTCCTCTGGTTCTCGTATTCGCCTGCCCCGAGCACATCGAAGGGCAAGCCTGGGTTGCTTGATATTCGGGCTTCGACTGGCTCGACCCGGTGGGTCGACGTCGGGTTGGGAACCCGGCGCCGGCATCTTGGACACGCGTCGATCCTACGCCCGGGCCTTGACGTAGCGACCGGGCGCGGGTTCGATGGCCTTGTATTTGCGGGCCTTGCCGTAGGTCTTTGGCGCGGGAATCCACTTGCCCGCGTGGCCCTCGAGCCAGCGGGACCAGTCGGTCCACCAGCTGCCGGGACGCTCGGTGGCGCCGGCCATCCAGTCGTTCACATCCTTGGGGAATTTCCCGTCCTCCCGCACCCAGTGGCTG
>JAEWVY010000229.1 GCA_023396625.1 Pseudomonadota bacterium
TCTGGGCCTTGCCCGTGCCGAGATTGAAGATGCCACGAACCTGAGGATGGTCGAGCAGCCAGAGCTTCACGGCCACCAGGTCGTCCACGTGGATGAAGTCGCGCCGTTGTTCCCCCGGGGCGTAGCCGTCGTGTCCGGTGAACAGGCGGACCTTGCCGTCCTTGAGCAACTGGTGATGGAGATGGTAGGCCACACTCGCCATGCCGCCCTTGTGCTGCTCCCGTGGGCCATAGACGTTGAAGTAGCGCAGACCCACCACCTGGGACGCGGGCGGAGAAGGCAGGGCACGGACGTATTGGTCGAACTGCCATTTCGAGAACGCGTACATGTTGAGCGGGCGTTCGTTTGCGCGTTGTTCCGCAAACCCCGGACCCATGCCATAGACCGATGCCGACGATGCATAGAGGAAAGGCACCGACCGCCGCAGGCACCAGTGCAGCAGGCTTTTGGAGTACGCGTAGTTGACGGTCATCACGAAGCGGCCGTCCCACTCGGTGGTGGCGGAGCAGGCCCCTTCGTGGAAGATCGCCTCGACCGGGCCGAAATCGTGGTGAGCTTCGATCTTTTCGAGGAACTCGTCCTTGTCCATGTAATCGCGGAAATCCGCCGAAGCCAGGTTCACGCACTTGTGACCATCCAGGAGGTCATCGACGACCAGGATGTCCGTGATGCCGCGTCGATTGAGTCCGTGGACGAGGTTGCTGCCAATGAAGCCGGCGCCGCCGGTGACGATGATCATGTGCGCTCCCTGATGCGGGCAATCATGCCGGTGCTGGAGTGCCCGTCCACAAACCCAAGAATCCGTACTTCCCCGCCCGCCTGCACGACGCAGCGACCTCCGGCGACATCCTCGGCCCGATAGTCTCCCCCTTTGACGAGCACATCGGGAAGCAGTTCGCAGATCAGCCGCTCGGGCGTGTCCTCCGCAAAGGAGACGACCCAGTCCACGGCCCCCAGGGCGGCGAGCATGGTCATGCGGCTGTGCAGATCGTTGATGGGCCGACCCGGCCCCTTGAGGCGGGCCACCGAGGCGTCGTCGTTGACGGCCACGATGAGCCGGTCTCCCAGCGCGCGCGCCTGGCGCAGGTAGTTGACGTGACCGGGGTGCAGCAAGTCGAAGCAGCCGTTGGTCATGACGATGCGCTCTCCGGCGGCCCGGCACTGCCGCAGATAGGCTTTCAGCCGTTCCGCATCGACGATGCCCGTAGGCACTTCGGTGTGCTCCTGTGTGGCCCGGCGAAGTTCATCGAGCGAGACGGTGGCCGTGCCCAGTTTGCCGACCACGATGCCCGCCGCGAGGTTGGCCAGCGCCGTCGCCTCTGGCAGGCTCAGGCCGCTGCCCAGTCCCGCGGCCAGAACGGCCACCACGGTGTCGCCCGCGCCAGTGACATCGAAAACCTCCCGTGCCCGGGCGGGCAGGGGCAGCGGGGCGCGGCCTTTCTCGAGCAGCAGCATGCCGCGCTCGCTGCGGGTGATCAGCAGCGCTTGCAGATCGAGTTGATCGCGCAGATGTTCACCGCGCTCGATCAGGCTGGCGTCGTCCGGGCAGTGGCCGGCCACGGCTTCGAACTCGTGCAGATTGGGGGTCAGCAGCGTCGCCCCGCGGTAGCGTTCGAAGTCCGTGCCCTTGGGGTCGACCACCACTGGCAGACCGGCGGTGCGAGCCAGAGTGATCATGGTTTGTGCCTGACCCAGCGCGCCCTTGGCGTAGTCCGAGAGGACCAGTGCTTTCCTGCCGGCCAACACCTCACGCACGCGCGCAGCCACCGAAGGCTGGGCTGCTTCCGGAAAGCTATCCTCGAAATCGAGCCGGATGAGCTGCTGGTGGCGGCTCAGGACGCGCAGTTTCGTGATCGTGCGGAACCCTGGCATGACCAGGAGCCGTTCCTCCACGCCGCCGTCCTGCAACTGCTGCCGCAATGTGGCCGCGGAGGCATCGTCTCCGACCAGGCCCACGAGGGACACCTTCGCTCCGAGCGAGGCCACATTGACGGCCACGTTGCCCGCGCCGCCGACGCGGGTTTCGTCCTGCTGCACATGGACCACGGGCACGGGCGCTTCCGGGGAAATGCGCGAGGTTCCACCGTGCCAGTAGCGGTCAAGCATCACGTCTCCGACCACCAGGACATCTGCAGTGGAAAAATCCAGGGATTCGGGGGGAGGGGTGCTGGGCACGGTCAAGATGGGCAGGAGGGTGGCTTAAACTCGAACGATTCTACTGGAGCCACTTCTGCCCATGAACGTCGTCGACCACCAAATCCTTCGCCACGAAGCCACTGTCGCGGCCCTGCGGGCCCATGTTCCGCGCATCGAGGCGGTGGGTGCCGCGGCCGTCGACGCGCTTCGCGCGGGAGGCAAGTTGCTGCTGTGTGGCAACGGCGGCAGCGCGGCCGATGCCCAGCATATCGCGGCCGAACTGGTGGGCCGTTTCATCCATGCCAGGGTGGGCCTGCCGGCGATCGCGCTGACCACCGACACTTCCGCGTTGACCGCCCTCGCCAACGATTTTGGCTACGAACAGGTGTTCGCCCGTCAGGTCCAGGCCCTGGCGCGCCCCGGGGACTTGCTGGTGGCCATATCGACTTCCGGCAACAGTGCCAATGTGGTGCAGGCCGTGCGCCAGGCCCGGGCCATGGGCGTTCGCACCGTGGGCCTGCTTGGGGGCCAGGGCGGTGTGCTGAAGGACATGGTCGATCTGGCGTTGGTGGTGCCCTCGGGAGAGACGCCACGGATCCAGGAGTGCCATATCCTGCTGGGCCACATCTGGTGCCAGATGATCGACGACGCGTTCAAGGACCCGGTGGCATGACCTCTGCGTCCCGGCTGGCGATTCTCGACCGTGATGGGGTCATCAATGTCGATTCGGACGACTACGTCAAGACGCCGGATGAATGGGTGCCCCTGCCTGGCAGCATCGAAGCCATCGCAAGGCTCAAGGCGGCAGGTTGGCGCGTGGCCGTCGCGACGAACCAGTCGGGCCTGGGACGAGGGCTGTTCGACGAAACCGCCCTGCAAGCCATGCACGAAAAGCTGGCCCGTCTGCTTGGGACGCACGGCGCGGCGCTGGATGCGCTGGTCTGGTGCCCGCATGCGCCAGGTCAGGGCTGCGGTTGCCGAAAGCCCCTGCCGGGCCTGTTCCACGACATCGCCCAACGCTTGAACTGCTCCCTGGAAGGGGCCGTGGCCATTGGTGACAGCCTGCGTGACCTGCAGGCTGCGGTGGCGGTGGGGGCGAGCCCGGTGCTGGTGCTGACCGGCAAGGGGCAACGCACGCTCGAAGCGGGCCCTTTGCCGTCGGGAACACGGGTTTATGCCGATCTGGCGGCCGCGGTGCAGGACTTGCTTGACCCACCGGTGGCCATACCGTGAGGGTGTGGCAGACTTCCCGTTTTCGCATTGACCTGTCTCGCCCGCGGGTGATGGGCATCGTCAACGTCACGCCCGATTCATTTTCGGATGGTGGTCAGCATGCCGGAGTGAAGGCCGCGCTGCGTCACTGCGAGCAATTGCTCGTCGAGGGGGCGGATATTCTCGACATTGGTGGCGAGTCCACGCGACCCGGTGCGCCAGCGGTGCCCCTGGCCGAGGAGGTCGCGCGCGTCCAGCCGGTGATCCGTGCCGCCGTGACGCTGGGCGTGCCCATTTCGGTGGACACCTGCAAGCCGGAAGTCATGCAGCTCGCGCTGGATCTGGGCGCGGACATCCTCAACGACATCCGCGCGCTGCAGGAGCCCGGTGCCGCTCTCATTGCGGCGCGGCATCCCACGTGCGGCGTGTGCCTGATGCACATGCACCGCGATCCGCAGACCATGCAGGTCGCCCCGATGGACGGTGATGTCGTGCCGCCTGTGCGCGCCTTCCTGGCCCGGGCCGCGGCCAGGCTGCAGGTGCTCGGGATCACGCGCGAGCGCATTGCCATCGATCCCGGCATCGGTTTCGGCAAGACCGTGGCGCAGAACTTCAGCCTGCTGGCGCGGCAGCGTGAGCTGCTGGATCTGGGCCTGCCGCTGCTGCTGGGCTGGTCGCGGAAATCCTCTCTCGGGGCGGTGACCGAGGTGGATGGCGCGCCACCTCCTCCCGGGGCGCGCCTCGCGGCCAGCCTGGCGGCGGCCGTGCTGGCTGTCGAACGGGGGGCGTCGATCGTGCGCGTGCATGACGTGCGGGAGACGGTGCAGGCGTTGCGCGTGTGGCAGGCCGCTGCCCCGGGGAGCGGCCCAAGAATTCCTGAATAGATAGCAATGAATGGCCAATGGGAGCTGGAATGACGCGAAAATACTTTGGAACCGATGGCATCCGGGGCACCGTCGGGCAGCCTCCTGTCACACCTGACTTCGTACTGCGTCTGGCGCACGCCGTGGGGCGCGTGCTCAAGCGCTCCGAGTCGCGTCCGACCGTGCTGATCGGCAAGGACACCCGCATCTCGGGCTACATGCTGGAAAGCGCGCTCGAATCCGGTTTCAACTCCGCGGGGGTGGATGTGGTGCTGCTCGGCCCTGTGCCGACGCCCGCCGTTGCCTACCTGACGCGGGCGCTTCGCGCCAGTCTGGGCGTGGTCATCAGCGCGAGCCACAACCCCTTTGCGGACAATGGCATCAAATTCTTCAGCGCGCAGGGCACCAAACTGACCGACGCCTGGGAACGCGATGTCGAGGCCGCGCTGGAGGAGGCGCCCGCCTGGGCCGATTCCGCGAATCTGGGCAAGACGCGGCGGCTTGACGACGCGGCGGGACGCTATATCGAGTTCTGCAAAAGTACCTTTGCGGGCCACCTGACGCTTCAGGGTCTGAAGATCGTGGTGGATGCGGCCCATGGCGCGGCCTACCAGATTGCCCCCAAGGTGTTTCACGAACTGGGGGCCGAGGTGGTGGCCATCGGGTGCGCGCCGGATGGCCTGAACATCAACGATGGCGTAGGGGCCACCCATCCCCAGGCGTTGGTGGAGGCGGTCAAGAGCCAGGGCGCCGACTACGGTGTGGCGCTGGACGGCGACGCCGACCGGCTGCAACTGGTGGATGGGGACGGGCGCCTCTACAACGGCGACGAACTGCTCTACCTCATGGTGGCCGACCGCATCGCCCGCGACGAGGACGTACCCGGCTGCGTGGGCACCTTGATGACCAACCTGGCGGTGGAGGTGGCGCTCAAGGCGCGGGGTGTGGCGTTCGTGCGGGCGAAGGTGGGGGACCGCTATGTGCTGGAGGAACTGCACCGGCGGCGCTGGCTCCTCGGCGGCGAGGGTTCGGGCCACTTGTTGGCGCTGGACCGCCACACCACGGGGGATGGCCTGATTTCCGCGCTGCAAGTGCTCCAGGCTTGCGTCGGCAGTGGCCAGACTCTGGCGAGCCTGCTGGCCGACGTCGTGCTGTTTCCCCAGGTGCTCATCAATGTGCGCCTGCAGCCCGGGACGGACTGGCGAGCCGATGCCCGGTTGGCGGCCGAACAACGGGCCGTGGAAGCCGAATTGGGTGACGCCGGGCGGGTGCTCATCCGCGCCAGCGGCACCGAGCCGTTGTTGCGCGTGATGGTGGAGGCGCGGGACGGCGCGCTCGCGCGCGCCTGCGCCGAGCGGCTGGCCGACGTGGTCCGGGCGGGCTGACCGGGCAGCTGTCAGCCGCAGGCGTGGTGGGGACGCGGCGGCAGCGGGCGTGGTGCTTCAATTGACACGCGCCGGAGCCCGTGCCGCAGTGCCGGGCAAGGAACGCGGCAAGGCCATCAAGGCGGCGAAAGCCAGGAGGCCCAGCACGGAAGATACCCACAAGGCGTTCGCACCCCAGTGGTCCAGGCACAACCCGAACAATGGAGGCGCCAGTGCCTGGGCAAAGCGCGAGGGTGCCATCAAAAGCCCCAGGCGGGCGCCGTAGCCTGCCGTGCCAAAAAGCGCCAGCGGCAACGTGCCCTTGGCAATGGTCAGGATGCCGTTGCCTGCCCCGTGCAGCAATGCGAATGCCGGCGCCAGCGGCGCGCCGAACGCCAGCAGCGTGACGGCCCCGACCGGATGCGCCATGGCCGCGAGCCGGGCCGACAGCAGGGGATGCAACCTGCTCAGCACGCCGAACTCCAGCAACCGGCCCGCCACTTGGGCGGGCCCGACCAGCGCGCCCAAAGCCACCGCGCCGGCCAAGCCTACACCCGCCGCCTGCAGCAATCGGGGCAGATGGGCTGCCATGGCCGTGCTGGTGAACCAGGTCACCGCGAAGGCGCCGGCCAGCAGCATCGCGGCACGGCCCGTCTGGCGCTGCTTCGGGTGCCGCGGTCCGGTGGCCGGCGACACCTCGGCCGCCGGATGGGCCGCCGGCTGCCATGACGCCGTCGATGCCCTGGGCAGGAGGGCATTCAAGGGCAGGCCCAGCAGAAGGTGCAGCGCGGCCCAGGCCAGGCAGGCACCGCGCCAGCCCAACTGCGCCTCCAGCAGCGTGGTGAGCGGCCAGCCCACGGTGCTGGCAAAACCGGCGATCAGCGTGATGCCGGTGATGGCGCGGCGCGACTGGTCGCCATACAGCCGTACGAGTGCGGAAAACGCCGCTTCGTAGAGCCCGAATCCCATGCCCACGCCGATCACCAGCCAGCCCGCGACCAATCCGGCCAGTTCCTGCGCCGTGGCCAGCAGGCCCAGGCCCGCTGCAAAGACCAGATTTGTCCCGATCAGCACCGGGCGGCCTCCCCAGCGGTCGATGAGGCGACCGGCCAACGGGCCCAGCATTGCCGAGATGACGAGTGCCAACGAAAAGGTGGCAAACACGGTCGGCGTGGTCACGCCGAGCTCGCGCGCCATGGGCGTGGCGAGCATCGCTGGCAGGTAGTACGACGATGCCCAGGCGAGTGTCTGGGCCGAGCCCAGGGCGGCGACGGTGGGCCACTGTCGGTCATTCATGGTGCCATTGTCCGGTACGCTCGGATGTTTCACTGGATTGCTGTCTCATCATGACCGATGCCACTTCCTTGACCGTGTTTGCCGCCGACTACGCGGACCCCGTCCACGCACGTGCCCTGCTGGGCCTGCTCGATGCCTATGCACGTGATCCGGCAGGCGGGGGCATGCCGCTGTCGGCGTACGCCCGTGCGAATCTGGTCCGCGAACTCGCCGCGCGGCCGCAGGCCTTCAGTGTGCTGGCGTTCGACGGCGCCGGTCGTGCCGACGCCACGCCGGTGGGCCTGGTCAACTGCATCGAGGGGTTTTCCACCTTCGCCTGCCGGCCGCTGGTGAACGTGCATGACGTGGTCGTCCTGGCCAGCCATCGGGGCCGGCGCGTGGGTGAACGCATGCTGCGCGAGGTGGCGCGTCTGGCCCGTGCCCGTGGCGCGTGCAAGCTGACGCTGGAGGTGCTGTCGGGCAATGCCTCGGCGCTGCGGCTCTATGAGCGGGTGGGATTTGCCGACTACCGGCTCGATCCGGCCATGGGCTCAGCGCGGTTCCTCCAAAAGTGGCTGGATTGAGCCGTGAAGACGGCAATGCGCCCGTGAGCGACATCTGACCCCGGTCACCGGCGAAGCGGGCGATCCGGCCGGGCAGCGTGTTGGCCGCGCACGAAGCGCCGCAATGGTCGGCGATAACCCTGAAACGGCGACGCAGACGGACGCCGAGGGAGCGGTGTGGCGGCTGTGGTGGGCCGCCAAGGCTCTCACCGCCTCTTGTTTCAAATTTTTGAATAAAAAATGCCGTTATCCAGCGTGAAATGGTGATTTCTAGCTATCGTTTTGATATTTGTTTTGAAAGTTCTATGGACGCCCCCTTGCAATGCCGAACGGGTTTTTGCGATGGAAAGCGCTGTCCCTCCCCCTGAAAGGCGCGTGAAAGGACGAAAGACCCGCGGGCGAGTCAGCTTCGATGTGGGAATTGGTGGCACAATCGCCCGGTTACCTCGGCCCTTCCCCAGCCACAGTCGCATCCGCAAATCGGTTCAGCCGTGTCGCGGAAGGTATTGCAACCAGCTAATGTCCCCTGCAGGGGGGCGAAAGTCAGCGAAACATGAGTGAGACATCTTCGGTTTATGCCGCTTACAGCGGCAACACCTACCTCTTCGGCGGCAACGCGCCCTATGTCGAGGAGATGTATGAAAACTACCTGGCCAACCCGGCCAGCGTTCCCGACACCTGGCGCGAGTACTTCGACGCGCTGCAGCACGTTCCCGCGGTCGACGGCAGCAATGCCCGTGACGTGCCCCACCTGCCCGTTGTCAATGCCTTTGCGGAACGCGCCAAGCTCGGTGGCACGAAAGTGGTCATGGCCAGCGCGGACGCCGAAATGGGGCGCAAGCGAACGGCGGTGCAGCAGCTCATCGCCGCGTATCGCAACGTGGGCCAGCGCTGGGCCGATCTCGATCCGCTCAAGCGGGCGGAACGCCCGGTGATCCCGGAACTGGAGCCCTCGTTCTATGGTTTCACCGACGCGGACCAGGAAGCGGTGTTCGACACGAGCAACACCTTTTTCGGCAAGGAGCGCATGCCCCTGCGCGAACTCCTGAACGCGCTGCGGGAAACCTATTGCGGCACCATCGGCGCGGAGTTCATGTACGCCACCGACCAGGGGCAAAAGCGCTGGTGGCAGCAGAAGCTCGAAAGCATCCGGAGCAAGCCCAATTTCGGGGCCGAAAAGAAAAAGCACATTCTCGACCGTCTGACGGCCGCCGAGGGGCTGGAGCGTTTTCTCCATACCAAGTACGTGGGCCAGAAGCGCTTCTCCCTCGAAGGGGGCGAAAGCTTCATCGCCGCCATGGATGAGCTGATCCAGCAGGCGGGCTCCCGCGGCGTGCAGGAAATCGTGATCGGCATGGCGCACCGCGGCCGCCTCAACGTGCTGGTCAACACACTGGGCAAGATGCCCGGCGGCCTGTTTGCCGAATTCGAGCACACGGCACCGGAAGACCTGCCGGCCGGTGACGTGAAGTATCACCAGGGTTTCAGCTCCGACGTGGCCACGCCTGGCGGTCCGGTCCACCTGTCGCTGGCCTTCAACCCTTCGCACCTGGAAATCGTGAATCCCGTGGTCGAAGGTTCCGTGCGTGCCCGTATGGATCGCCGCGCCGACCCCCTGGGCAAGCAGGTGCTGCCGGTGCTGGTGCACGGCGACGCGGCCTTCGCCGGCCAGGGCGTGATCATGGAGACGCTGGCGCTCGCCGAAACCCGGGGTTATTCCACGGGGGGCACGGTGCACATCGTTATCAACAACCAGATTGGCTTCACCACGAGCGATCCGCGTGACAGCCGCTCCACACTCTACTGCACCGACGTGGTGAAAATGATCGAATCGCCGGTGCTGCACGTCAACGGCGATGACCCCGAGGCCGTGGTGCTCGCCACGCAGCTGGCGCTGGACTACCGCGTGGAGTTCAACAAGGATGTGGTGGTCGACATCATCTGTTTCCGCAAGCTCGGACACAACGAGCAGGACACGCCGGCACTGACCCAGCCGCTGATGTACAAGAAAATCGCGGCGCATCCCGGCACGCGCAAGCTGTACGCGGACCGGCTGGCCGCGCAGGGCCTGGGCGAGTCGCTGGGCGACGACATGGTCAAGGCCTACCGCGCCGCCATGGACGCGGGCCGGCACACGGTCGACCCGGTGGTCACCAACTTCAAGAACAAGTATGCGGTGGACTGGTCGCCATTCCTGGGCAAGAAATGGACCGACACCGGTGACACCGCCATTCCGCTGACCGAGTGGAAGCGTTTGGCCGAGAAGATCACGACCTTCCCGGCGGGCATCGCGCCGCACCCTCTGGTCAAGAAGGTGTACGACGACCGCGCCGCCATGGGGCGTGGCGACCTGCCGGTGGACTGGGGCATGGGCGAGCACATGGCCTTCGCCTCGCTCGTGGCCAGCGGTTATCCGGTGCGCCTGTCAGGCGAGGATTGCGGACGCGGGACTTTCACCCACCGTCATGCGGTCGTGCACGATCAGAACCGCGAGAAATGGGACACGGGCACCTACGTGCCCTTGCAGAACGTGGCTGAAAACCAGGCCCCGTTCGTGGTCATTGACTCCATCCTCTCCGAAGAGGCGGTGCTGGGCTTCGAATATGGCTATGCCTCCAACGACCCCAACACCCTGGTGATCTGGGAGGCACAGTTCGGCGACTTCGCCAACGGCGCCCAGGTGGTGATCGACCAGTTCATCGCCTCGGGAGAAGTCAAGTGGGGCCGCGTCAACGGCCTGACCCTGATGCTGCCGCATGGCTACGAAGGGCAGGGGCCGGAGCACAGTTCGGCCCGCGTCGAACGCTTCATGCAGCTGGCTGCCGACACCAACATGCAGATCGTGCAACCGACCACGGCCAGCCAGATCTTCCACGTGCTGCGTCGGCAGATGGTGCGCAACCTGCGCAAGCCGCTGATCGTCTTCACGCCCAAATCGTTGCTGCGCGCCAAGGATGCGGCCTCACCCCTGAGCGAATTCACGCGCGGTGGCTTCCAGACCGTGATTCCGGAGAACAAGGCGCTCAAGGCCGACAAGGTCCGGCGAGTGATCGCTTGTTCGGGCAAGGTGTACTACGACCTGGTGAAGAAGCGCGAGGAAAAGGGAGCGGATGACGTGGCCATCCTGCGCGTGGAGCAACTCTACCCGTTCCCGCACAAGACCTTTGCCGCCGAACTGCGGAAATATCCTGGCGCGACCGAGGTGGTCTGGTGCCAGGACGAGCCGCAGAACC
>JAEWVY010000277.1 GCA_023396625.1 Pseudomonadota bacterium
GCGCAGCACGGGCTGTCGGTCGACCTCGGAGGTTTCGGGAAACGTCATGGTGGGGCGGGCCTCGGGGCGTGGGCGGGTCGCCGCATTTTGCGGGAAAGCCCCGAACTGTGTACGCTAAGGCCTGTTCAACACCCGACCCACGCCCTTCAGCAGGTTCCGCCATGTCCAAGCTTTTCACGCCTTTTCAGATGGGTGCCCTGTCGCTGGACAACCGCGTCGTCATGGCACCGCTCACGCGCAACCGCGCGCCCGATGCCGTGCCCACCGCCCTGATGGCCACCTATTACAGCCAGCGCGCCAGCGCGGGCCTGCTGATCACCGAGGGCACGGCCATCAGCCCACAGGCGCAGGGCTACGCCGATGTGCCCGGCCTCTACAGCACCGAGCAGCTCGATGGCTGGCGACACGTCACCCAGGCGGTGCACGACGCCGGCGGCAAAATCGTCGTGCAGTTGTGGCATGTCGGCCGCGTCTCGCATGTGAGCCTGCAGCCGCACAACCAGCTGCCGGTGGCCCCGTCGGCCATTCGCGCGCACACCCGGACGGTGCTGATCCACGATGGCGTCCCCGGCTTCGTGGACACCTCCACGCCCCGCGCACTCGACCCCAGCGAGATTCCCGGCATCGTGCAGGACTACCGACATGCGGCGCGCAACGCCATCGATGCGGGCTTCGATGGCGTGGAAATCCACGCCGCCAACGGCTACCTCATCGACCAGTTCCTCAAGACGGGCGCCAATCACCGCGCCGACGACTACGGCGGCAGCGTCCGCAACCGTGCGCGCTTTCTGCTGGAGGTGGCCCGCGCCGTCACCGAGACCGTGGGCGGCGGACGCACCGGCATCCGGCTCTCGCCCGTGACCCCGGCCAACGACATCCACGACGCCCATCCACAACCACTGTTCGAGCATGTGGTGCGACACCTCGCGCCGCTGGACTTGGCCTACATCCATGTCATCGAGGGCGCCACCGGCGGCCCACGCGACATCGCCGACCGCCCCTTCGACTACGCCGCGCTGCGGGCGGCCTGGCGCGAGGCCGGTGGCGCGGGCGGCTGGATCGTCAACAACGGCTATGACCTGGCGCTCGCGGAAAAGGCGCTCGGCGAAGGCGCCGACGCGGTGGCCTTCGGGCGCGCGTTCATCGCCAACCCCGACCTGGTGCGACGACTGCGGCTCAACGGCCCCTTCAACACCCCCGACCGCGCCACGTACTATGGCGGCGGTGCGCCCGGGTACACGGATTACCCGGTGCTCGCGCCGGCCTGAGTTTCAGACAAGGGCCGATCGACGCCCGCCCCTCACGCCTCGCCGAGCCCGATGGGCGACGGCGCCTTCATCACGATGCGGGTAAACAGCCGATCGTAGGCCGGGTCGGGCGGGTACTTGCCCGTGAGCGGGTCGCAGTTTTTCTCGAACGCGGCATCGAGTTCCCCCCACTCGGCTGGCGTCAGCACTTTTTCGGCCTCGGGCAGGATCACGCTCTCTTCCAGGCGCATGTGCTCCAGATAGAACTCCACGTAGCGGCTGAACGCTTCCATGAACGGCTGGCGGCGCGGTTCGCCAAGCAGTTCCCAGGCCTGCAGGAGATGCTGCACCTCGCGAACCGACTTCTCGCCATTGACATGGTCGCGCTCCAGCCGGTCGATCGCGTCCGCCACCTGCGGCGCACTGCGCGCCACCTGTGGGAACAGCAGCTCGGATTCCTTGGGATGGTGCAAGCGCTCCGGAAACTCGTCGATGTAGAACAGCATGGCGCGCAGCACATCGAAAAAGTTCTGCGGGTTGTCCCCGGGGCCTCGCTCGGCCATCATGCGCATGGACTGGAGCATGGCGGCAAGCGACGAATGTTCGTCACGGATGATCTGCAGACTGGTGTGCTTCATGGCGTGTCTCCGGGCGGGTCTTGTCAAGCGTTCGAGCATGCCTGCAAAGGCCGCGCGGAATCCTGACGCAAGTCAAGTTTTCACACTTTAGCGGCCCCGGAGGCTTTGGGCCGCCAGCGCCGCAGCAGCAAGGCATTGGCCATGACGCTCACCGAACTCATGGCCATCGCCGCGCCCGCCACCACCGGGTTGAGGAAGCCCAGCGCGGCCAGCGGAATGCCCGCCACGTTGTAGGCAAAGGCCCAGAACAGGTTCTGCCTGATCTTCGCCACGGTGCGACCGGAAATATCGAGCGCGGCCAGCACCAGACCGACCTCGCCGCGCATCAGCGTGATGCCTGCCGCGTGCATCGCCACGTCCGTGCCGCTGCCCATGGCCAGCCCCACGTCCGCCGCCGCCAGGGCAGGGGCGTCGTTGACGCCGTCGCCGACCATCGCCACGACATGGCCCGTCGGTCCCGGCCGGGCATCCGCCTCACCGCCTTGCCTGAGCGCGGCCACCCGCTCCGCCTTGTCGCCGGGAAGCACCTCGGCCAGCACCTCCCCGGCCTCGGGCCGCAAGCCCAGACGGCGCGCCATGGTTTCGGCGGCGGCGCGGTTGTCACCCGACATCATCACGACCCGGATGCCCCGGTCCCGCAACGCCTGCAATGCCTCGCGCGCGCCAGGCTTGGGCTCGTCCCCGAAAGCCAGCAACGCCTGCACGGCCAACCCACCCTCGTGGCGTCGCAGCAGCGCCGACACAGTCGCCCCCTGCTGGCGCAGTTCGGCGGCGGAGTCGGTCAGCGCGCCGAGTCCGACACCCAGTTCCTCCAGCCAGCGCAGGCTGCCGACGAGCCAGGTTTCACCCTCCACTTCGCCTTCGGCACCCCGCCCCGGGACCGCCAGCATGCGCTGCGGCGCCAGAACAGGAAGTCCCTGCGCCTGCGCCGCCGCCACCACAGCGCGCGCCAGCGGATGCTCGCTGCCGCTTTGCAGACTGGCCGCCGTGCGCATCGCCGCATCGGCATCCACGCCCTGCGCAACCCGCAACGCGGTCAGGCGCGGCCGCCCCACCGTCAGTGTCCCGGTCTTGTCGAACACCACGGTATCCACCTTGTGCGCCAGCTCCAGGGCCTGCGCATCCTTGATCAGGATCCCATGCCGCGCCGCCACGCCCGTGCCCGCCATGATGGCCGCGGGCGTCGCCAGCCCCAGCGCGCAGGGGCAGGCGATCACCAGCACCGCGACCGCATTGATCACCGCCACCTGAAAGGGCGCGTCCGCCCCGAGCCACCAGCCCAGCAAAGTGAGCAGCGCAATGCCCAGCACCACCGGCACGAACACCGCCGCCACCTGATCGACCAGCCGCTGGATCGGCGCCTTGGCCGCCTGGGCATCCTCGACCAGCCGGATGATGCGCGCCAGCACCGTCTCGCTGCCCACCGCGCCCACCTGCATGAGCACACGGCCGTCCCCATTGATCGCGCCGCCCGTGAGTGGATCGCCGGCGTCCCGGGACACCGGCAACGCCTCGCCTGTCAGCATGGATTCGTCCACCTGGGTCTGGCCTTCGAGCACCACGCCATCGGCCGGAAACCGCTCGCCCGGCCGGACCACGAGCCGGTCGCCGACCAGCACCTCGGCCACGGGCACATCCACCTCGCCGTCGACACCGATCAGGTGCGCCTGCTCGGGCCGCAGGGCATGCAAGGCGCGGATCGCCGCGGTCGCCTGCCGCTTGGCCCGGCCCTCCAGCCATTTGCCGAGCAGCACAAGCGTCACCACCACGGCGGAACCTTCGAAATACAGATGCGCCATGGTGCCGGCTTCCGCCGTAAGCCACAGCCACACCGACAGCAGCCAGCCCGCCGTGGTGCCAATCGCCACCAGCAGATCCATGTTGCCGGTCAACGCCCGCGCCGCATGCCAGCCCGCCTTGTAGAAGCGCGCGCCAAGAATGAACTGCACCGGCGTGGCCAGCGCGAACTGCAGCCAGGCGGGCAGCATCCAGTGCCGGCCAAGCAGGTCGCCGATCATCGGCATCACCAGCGGTGCCGAAAGCAGCAAGCCGGCCGCGACCGGCCCGAAACCCGCCCAGGGAGACCCTTCCGCCAGGGTTTCCATCTGCGCCGGTGTGCGCGGCTCGTAGCCCGCGTCGCGCACGGCACGGCGCAGGCGCGCCTCCATTTGTTCGCCAGGCCGGTAGATCACCCGCGCCGACTCCGTGGCCAGGTTCACGCTCGCTTCGTCCACCCCGGGGACCTTCCGGAGCGCGCGCTCGACCCGCGCCACGCAAGAGGCGCATGTCATGCCGCCAATCCCCAGATCGAGGGAACAAGAAGAAACCGTGTCGTTCATGGTGCTCATGCCTCGCAGTTTGGAGCTTCCCATCATGGCAAGGTCAAGCCGCTCGCCACGCAGACCCTGATGCCGATAGGGTTGCCGGCGGCCTGGTCTTGACCTTCCCTCCATGGCAAGGTTCAGACTATGCTTTATCTTGGACTCCAGCCAAAGGACCTCATCATGAATCAGAACTTCACCGTGACCGGCATGACCTGCGGCCACTGCGAAAAGGCCGTCACGCGCGCCCTCAAGCAGGTCGACCCGCAGGCCGACGTCCGGATCGACCGAGAAAAAAACCTCGTTCAGGTCGAGTCGAGCCGGCCACGCGAGGTCTTGGCCGCCGCCATCGCCGAAGAAGGTTATGGCGTCGCAGCCTGAGGCCCGCGACGCACCCGAGGACGAAACCGCTGACCTGGAACAGCGGATATTCCCGGTTCCCATCGGCGAAGCCGCGCGCCTGTCGGGGGTATCCGCCAGGATGCTCCGTCACTACGAATCGCTGGGCCTGCTGGGCCGGGTCGGCCGTACGGATGGGGGCTACCGCCAATACACCGCCGCCGACGTGCACACCCTGCGCTTCGTCAGGCGCGGCCGGGACCTGGGATTCTCGATGGCGGAAATCAGCGAACTCGCCAGCCTGTGGCGCAGTCAGCACCGCGCCAGTGCCAGCGTCAAGCAGATCGCGCAAAGACACATGGCCGCCCTGGCCACACGCATTGCGGCCATGCAGGCCATGCAACGCAGCCTGCATACGCTGGTGCGGCAGTGTCATGGCGACAGCCGACCGGATTGCCCCATCCTCGACGACCTGGCGGGCACGCCCACCGGGACTCGCCACCCGGCCGGAACCTGACTTGACGCCATGACCAAAGTCAATGACCATTCATTCGCTGGCGCGTCCAATACCGTTCATCCCATCTTTTGAAAGGAATCACCATGAAAACCAACGAGGGCGGTATCGACCGCATCCTGCGCATCGTCGTCGGCCTGGCATTGTTGGGCCTCATGTACACCGGCAACATCGGCGTATGGGGCTGGATCGGCGTGGTTCCGCTGGTCACGGGGCTGGTGGGCTGGTGCCCTCTCTACACCATGCTGGGCTTCAACACCTGCCCCATGAAAAAGGCGGAATAAGCGACCCGCGAACTTTACAGAAGCTTGCCGCAGCGCAATAGGTCCGATACATAGCCCGCCGACACTTGCTTTCCACCTGTTGCCAGATCCCGCATGACAGGCCTCTTCAAGGAAAGGAAGCTGAGATGAAACCCCTTCAACGACGTCTTTGGATCGGTGCCCTGCTCGTCACCGCCGGCCTCGCGGCCAGCGCGCAGATGCCCGGCCCCAATCCCGGAGGGCCGGGTGCCCCCAATCGCCCGATGATGGGCAAAGGCATGGGCCAGGGTGACCCGGCCACCATGCAGGCCCGCCGGGCCGACAGGCACAAGGCCCGGCTGGATCAACTCAAGACACGTCTGCAGTTGACCGCCAACCAGGAAAGTGCATGGACGACCTTCGCCACCGCCATGCAGCCACCCGCCCCCTTGGTGGCCGACCGCGCCCAGTTCCGGGCCGAGATGGAGAAACTCACCACACCCCAGCGCATCGACAAGATGCAGGCGCTCAAGGCCCAGCGGGACGCGCAAATGACGCAGCGCGCGGACGCTGTCAAGGCCTTCTACGCCACCCTCAATCCGGCGCAACAGAAAGTCTTCGACCTCGAGTCGCTGCGTCATGGACGTCGCGGGCCGGGTGGCGCCAAAGGCATGGGCCCGGGAATGGGGATGGACTACGGCATGGGATGGGGCGGGGGGCACTTCCGTCGCTGAGCGGCTGGGACCCGAGGTCACGAAGCCCACGGCGCCCGGTGGGATTGATGCAAGTCAATTTTTTGGATGGGAGGTCACGGTAAGCTCTCGCTCACCGTGACGCATCCCGCTCCCGACTTTCCCCCTGCGCTGCGGCTGCCGGCGCAGCGCACCATCACTGCGGCCCGGCCCCTGCACTGGCTGAGCCTGGGCGCCCGCGACACGTGGCGCTGCGGCTGGCTCAGTCTGGCCCATGGTTTGGCCATCGCCCTGTTCGGTGCCGCGCTGTCATGGGTGGCATACGATCGGTTCTGGCTGCTTGTCGGGGCTTGTTCCGGTTTTCTGGTCATGGCCCCTGTGCTGGCCACCAGCCTCTACGCCATGAGCCGCGCTCTGGAACGTGGCGACCCCACAGGCCTGGCGTTGCTGCACGCCACCTGGACCCGCTGGCAACACGCGCGCCATGCCGAACCGGATGGCTACTGGGGTCTGGTGCGGTTCGGCTTGCTGCTGGCGCTGGCCGGCACGGGCTGGGTCGCGACCTCCGCCGCCCTGATCACCCGTTTCAGTCCCCAGCCAGTCCACACCCCCGTGGATTTTCTCCAGCACGTCGTGCTCGCGCCTGGTTCCTGGCTGTTCGAGGTCTGGCTGCTCCTCGGCGGCCTGCTGGCCGCCCCCTTGTTCGCCTCCAGTGTGATGGCCATCCCCTTGCTGCTGGACCGCCGTGTCGGCCTGCTCCAAGCCGTGCTCGCCAGCTGGCAGGCCGTCCTGGTCAATCCTTTCCCCTTGGCCATCTGGGCGGCGCTCATCATGGGCCTGACCCTGTTGGGACTGGCCACCTTGATGGTCGGGCTGGTCTTCGTTGTGCCCGTTCTCGGCCATGCCAGCTGGCACGCGTACCGCGAACTGGCCGACGTCAGCGCCTTGCCTGAACGACTGCCCGTGGAGGGGACCGCCTGATGTTCGGCTACTCGGAGGAGCAGATCGCCGGCTTCGGCCTGAGCTTTGGCATTGGCGCCTTCATCCTCTACATGCTGTTCATCATCGGACAACTCGCTTGGGAATCGAAGGCTGGCCGGTTCGGCACCTTCGTGATGTTCCTTGGTCTGGCTTTCGGCATGGTGGGCTTTGTCGCCAAATACTTCATCAAGTGGTACCTCGGCCAATGAATGTCCCCGCCACGCCATCTTGCCCTGTCTTGAGCAACGTCAACGCGCTGCCCGAGAGAGGCCGTTACGCTGGCATGCATGGATTTTGACCTCGTCATCTCGGGCGCGGGGCCGGCGGGCCTGTGTCTGGCGCGCGCCCTCTCAGGCTGTGGGCTGCGCATGGCGGTGGTGGAGCCCCAGGCGCAGGCTGCGCTGCAGGCCCCCCCTTTCGATGGCCGCGAAATCGCCTTGACACAGCATTCGGTCCGGGTCCTGCGGGAACTCGACGTCTGGGAGCGCATCGACCCCCAGGACAGGTCGCCGCTGCGGGACGCCCGGGTGCTCAACGGACCCTCCCCCTTCGCCATGGTCATCGGCCACCAATTGGGCTCGCACAGTGAACTGGGCTGGCTGGTGTCCAATCACCTGATACGGCGCGCCGCCTTCGCAGCGGTGCAGTCCGCGCAGCAAGCCCATGACGACATCACGCTGCTGACCGGGGAAAGCGTGGCCAGCGCCCACACCGATGGCGAAGCCGCGCACGTGACCCTGGCCGGTGGCGCCACGCTGCGAGCCCGGCTGCTCGTGGCCGCGGACAGCCGCTTTTCCACCACCCGCCGGGCCATGGGCATTGCCGCCGATCACCATGACTTCGGCCGCAGCATGCTGGTGTGCTGCATGACCCACGACGCCGAACACCACCACGCGGCCTGGGAATGGTTCGACTATGGGCAAACGCTGGCTTTGCTGCCCATGAACGACGACCCCGTCAGCGGCGCGCACCGCTCGTCCGTCGTCATCACCCTGCCCGGCCCGGCCATCGATGCGCTGCTGAACCTGCCCGACGCCGCCTTCAACGCCGAAATCCAGCGCCGCTTCGTCCAGCGCCTGGGTGCGATGACCCTGGTCAGCACACGCCATGCCTACCCGCTGGTCGCGGTGTACCCGCGCCAGCTCACCGCAACGCGCTTCGCCTGCATCGGCGACGCCGCTGTCGGCATGCACCCGGTCACGGCCCATGGCTTCAACTTTGGCCTGCTGGGCGTGGATCTGCTCGCCACGCAGCTTCGAGCCGCCCAGGCCAGCGGCGGGGACATTGCTGCGCCAGCCTTGCTGGCCCGATACGAACGCATGCACCGCCGCGCCACGCGCCCCCTGTTCCTTGCCACACAAGCCATTGCCTGGCTCTACACCCGGGAAACACCCCCGGCCCGGGCATTGCGCGACCTGGCGTTGCATCTCGGGGAGCGCCTCACCCCGTTCAAGCGGATGATCGCTGGCTCACTCACCGGCAGCCACTGACACGGGGATCGCCGGAATCAGGCGGTCACGGGAATGGCCAGATCTTCGATCTCCGCACTGGCCGCGCTGAGGG
>JAEWVY010000338.1 GCA_023396625.1 Pseudomonadota bacterium
GCGCAGCACCGCCCGCGCCAGCGCCACGCGCTGCGCCTGCCCGCCCGACAGCTGCGCCGGCTTGCGCGCCGCCAGGTCGGCCAGGCCCAGGGCGTCGAGCGTCCGCGCCACAGCGGCATGGTCCTGCGGCAGCCCGGCGGCGAAGTAGACCAGTCCCAGGTTGCCGGCCACGGTGAGCGCCTCGCTCAGATGAAGCTTCTGCGGCAGCCACCCGACGGCGCCGGCACGCCAGGCGTCGCGGGCCCGCCCCCCCAGCAGGCTCAGCGGCTGGCCGGCCACCACCATCTCGCCTTCGGTGGGTGTGAGCAGGCCGGCCGCCAGCGCCAGCCAGGTCGATTTGCCGCTGCCCGAGGGCCCGCGCAGCAACAGCGTGCCGCCCTGCGGCACCGCCACGTCGGCGAAGCGCAGCATCGCCCCGCCGGGGTAACGGTAGCCGAGATCCAGGGTTTCGATCATGGGCCGGGGCGGCTGCGCGCGCCGTCAGTCCCTCGCCAGCCGCGCGAAGGTCTTGCGGAACTTGGCCACCTTGGGCGCCGCCACGGCCAGGCAGTAGCCCTGGTGCGGATGTTTCTCGAAAAAGTCCTGGTGCTCGTCTTCGGCGGGCCAGTAGTTGGCCAGCGGCAGCACCTCGGTCACGATGGGCGCGCCGAAGAGCCCGTCCTGGCTCATCTCGCGGATCAGCGCATCGGCCACGTCCTTTTGCTCCGGCGTGGTGAAGTAGACGCCGCTGCGGTACTGGGTGCCCCGGTCGTTGCCCTGGCGGTTCAGCGTGGTGGGGTCGTGGATCACGAAGAAGATCTCCAGCAGTTCGCGCACGCTCACCTGGGCCGGGTCGTAGCGGAGTTTCACCACCTCGGCGTGGCCCGTGGTGCCGGTGCAGACGTCCTCGTAGCGCGGGTGGGCCAGGTGGCCATTGCTGTAGCCGGACTCGACGTCGGTCACGCCACGCACGGCCTTGTAGACGGCTTCGGTGCACCAGAAGCAGCCGCCGCCCAGGACCAGGGTGCAGGGTTCGTCGTTGTTCATGAGGGATGCCCTTCTTGCAGGAGGTCGGTCCGCGACTGTACCAACCGGGCCGCCACGCCGCGCACCGCGTCGAGAAAAACCCCCAGCGCCGCCGCGTCTCCCGCGGTTTTCCACAGGCACCGGGTGTCGTAGGGCGCCACGGCGTGGTCCAGCGGCACGAAGACGGCCCCCGGCAGGCCGGCCTGACGCAGCGCCGCCGGCACCAGCGCCACCCCCAGCCCCTGCGCGACCAGCGACACCACGCTGAGCCAGTGGCGCAGCGTGTAGCGGATTTCCGGCTCGAAGCCCGCGCCCGCGCACAGGGCCAGGATGCGCTCGTGGTAGTCCGGGGACACGGTGCGCGCGATCACCGCGAACGGTTCCCCGGCCAGTTGCGTCAGCGCCAGCGCCGCCTGCCCCGCCAGCGCATGGCCCGCCGGCACACAGGCCATGAAAGGCTGGCGCGCCACGAGGATCTGGGAAAAGCCCTGGGGCACCCGGGTGGTGTGGACGAAGCCCGCGTCCAGCCGGTCGTGCAGCAGTTCGATCAGTTGCTCGCTGGAACTGAGTTCGCGCAGCGTCAGACGCAGTCCCGGGTGGCCCGCCTGCAACGCGCGCAGCACCCGCGGCAACCCGCCGTAAAGCACCGTGCCGGCAAAGCCGATCTGCAGGCTGCCCGTCAGCCCCTCTGCGGCGTCGCGGGCCTCGCGCGTGGCCATGGCGGCCTGCGCCAGCAGCGCCCGCGCACGCGGCTCGAAGAAGGCCCGGCCAGCAGCCGTGAGCCGCACCCCGCGGCTGTTGCGCGTGAACAGCCGCGCCCCCACCGACGCCTCGAGCTGCTGGATGTTGACGGTCAGCGGCGGCTGCGAAATGGCCAGCCGCTGCGCCGCGCGGCCAAAGTGCAGCTCCTCCGCCAGCACGAGGAAGTAACGCAGATGCCGAAATTCCATGATTCCGCTTTTCATATTGATGAATACCTATTCCATATTAGACAGGTATTCATTGACATCGGACAATGGGCCAGCTTCCATCCATCCGTGGTGCGCCCGCACCCATGACATACAGGAGATTCGCCATGAAAAGCAAGTTCGTCTGGGAAGACCCCTTCCTCCTGGCACAACAGCTCGACGAGGACGAGAAGGCCATCGTCGACGCCGCGCATGCCTTTTGCCAGGAGAAGCTGCAGACGCGGGTGCTGATGGCGGCCCGCCATGAAAAGTTCGACCGCGAGATCATGAACGAGTTCGGGGCCATGGGTTTCCTCGGCTCCACCATCCAGGGCTATGGCTGTGCCGGCCTGAATTACGTCAGTTATGGCCTGGTGGCGCGCGAGGTCGAGCGCGTGGACAGCGGCTACCGCAGCGCCATGAGCGTGCAAAGCTCGCTGGTGATGCACCCCATCCACGCCTATGGCAGCGAGGCGCAGCGGCAGAAGTACCTGCCCAGGCTCGCTTCCGGCGAGTGGGTGGGCTGCTTCGGCCTGACCGAACCGAACCACGGTTCGGACCCGGCCAGCA
>JAEWVY010000409.1 GCA_023396625.1 Pseudomonadota bacterium
CATCGAGGTGATCGTTCGCCAGATGCTGCGTCGCGTCGTGGTCGAAAACCCGGGCGACTCCAATTACATCGCCGGTGAACAGGTGGAGCGTTCGGAGATTCTGGACACCAATGACGCCTTGCGCGCCGATGGCAAGATCCCCGCGACCTACACCAACCTGCTGCTGGGCATCACCAAGGCCTCGCTCTCGACCGACAGCTTCATTAGTGCCGCATCCTTCCAGGAAACCACGCGCGTGCTGACCGAGGCCGCCATCATGGGCAAGCGCGACGAACTGCGCGGGTTGAAGGAGAACGTCATCGTCGGGCGCCTGATTCCCGCGGGCACTGGCATGGCCTATCACCAGGCACGCAAGGCCAAGGACCAGATGGACGAGGCCGAGCGCCGCGCCATCGCGGAAGCCGAGGCGGCGGAACTGGCCGGGGCAGAGGTCTCCTCGGTGGGAGAGGGGGCGGACGAAGGCTCTTCGGCCGAATAACATACTCCTGAAAAAATAGCGCCCAAAGTCCAGTTGACGCTGGGGTTTGGGCGTTTTTTCTTGAATTCATGGGCAACGAACCCGGGAACACCGCCAACGCATGAATACGTCCCAGACGCCCCTCTGGCGCCAACTGGAAATGGTGGCCAGCCTGGTGGCAGGGGTTCGCCGCGGCCGATCCCTGACCGTCTTGCTGGACGGTGTGGAGCCCGCCCTGCGGCCTGGGGTGCAGGCGCTCTCGTTTGCCGTGATGCGCACTCTCGGGCGGGCCCGGGCGTTGCGGGCCAGACTGGCACGAAAGTCCCCGCCTGAAGCGGTCGATGCCCTGCTGTGCACCGCGCTGGCCTTGCTCGTGACCCCGGGCGAGGCGGGGCGCGCATCCTATGAAGCCTTTACCCTGGTCGACCAGGCTGTGGAGGCCGCGAAGCGGAGCCCGGCGACGCGGGCGCAGTCCGGCTTCATCAATGCCTGCCTGCGCCGGTTTCTGAATGACCGCGCCGCGCTGCTGGCTGAAACCGACCGCGATCCGGAGGCGCGCTGGAACTACCCAAAGTGGTGGATCGCGCGGGTGAAGGCAGACCATCCCGACGCATGGCAGCGGATTCTCGGGGCCGCTGATCAAGCCGCGCCATTGACGCTGCGCGTCAATGGCCGTCGAGCCACGGTGGCCGGCGTGCTGAAGAAGTTGGACGCTGCGGGGATTGCCGCGCACGCGCAGGGCGCGTCGGCCGTGGTGCTCGAGCGCGCCGTGCCGGTCAACGCGCTGCCAGGCTTTGCCGAGGGCCTTGTGTCGGTCCAGGATGCGGGGGCCCAGCTGGCCGCACTCCTGTTGCTGCAAGGGCTTGAAGATGGCCGGCCGCTGAAACTGCTGGATGCCTGCGCGGCGCCGGGGGGCAAGACAGCGCATCTGCTGGAACGGGCGCAAGCGCAAGTGACGGCGCTGGATATCGACCCCCGGCGCTGCGAGCGAATCGCCGCGAATCTGCGGCGGCTGGGCCTGGCGGCAACCGTCGTTCCCGCGGACGCGGCGAAGCCAGACACCTGGTGGGATGGGCAGGCGTTCGATGCCATTTTGCTGGATGCGCCGTGTACCGCCTCGGGCATCGTGCGACGCCATCCGGACGTCCGCTGGCTGCGGCGGGAAAGCGACGTGGCCCAGCTGGCGAAACTTCAGGCCGCGCTGCTGGACGCCCTGTGGCCGCTGCTGAAAACGGGCGGGCGGCTGCTGTACTGCACCTGCTCCGTGTTTCGCGCCGAAGGCAGCGAACAGACCGAAGCGTTTGTTGCGCGCCACACCGACGCGCATCTGACCGCCGCACCAGGCCATTTGCTGCCGCAATTCGGCGCGGATCGTGATGGTGTCCAGGACAATTGGCCAGGGGACCACGATGGCTTCTATTACGCGCTTCTTGAAAAAAGGCAGCCAGACCGTCCGGGCGTTCTGGCTGGTCGGTGTGCTGACACTGTGTGGACTGTCCGGGACGGTCTGGGCGCAGCCGCGCCCGCTTGAGATTGCCCAACTTCAGGTCGATCGCGCACCCGATGGCTTGTTTTTGAGCGCGCAAGTCAAGCTGGATGTGCCGGCAACCGTCGAGGAAGCCCTGAACAGAGGGATCGCACTGTTCTTCGTGGCGGAAGCGGAGCTGCTGCGCGAGCGCTGGTACTGGTACGACCAGAAAGTGGCGACGGCAGCCAAGCACATGCGCCTGGCCTACCAGCCACTGACGCGGCGCTGGCGGCTGAACATCTCCCCCGAGCCGATTGGCGGCATGGGGCTTGGCGTGAGCTTCAGCCAGAACCACGACTCGCTTGCCGATGCCTTGCGCGCGGTGGAGCGTATTTCGCGATGGAAGATTGCCGAGGCCGACGCGCTCGACGCCGGCGCGCGCCATACGGTGGTGTTCCGTTTCCGGCTCGACATGACGCAGCTGCCCCGGCCCTTCCAGATCGGGGCAGCGGGCCATGCCGAATGGGATCTGGCCGCGTCACGCAGCCTGCGCCTTGCGCCAGAGGAGCCGCGGTGAGTCAGGATATCGTCGATGCGCGGGGGGCGGCGTCCGCCCATCGCTCCCGCGCCCAGCGCTGGGCCTTGGGCGCCGGAGCGGCGGTCATGGTGGCGCTGGGCCTGGTGCTCCTGTTTCTTCTGACCCAGGCCACCAACAACCGCGAACTTTACGAGCGAAACTACGCGCGCCTGTTTGTGGTCAACGTGGTGGTGGCCGCGTTGCTGGCGGCGGTCATTCTGTGGGCGACGGTTCGTCTTTTCATCCGCTATCGGCGAGGCAAGTTCGGCAGTCGACTGC
>JAEWVY010000422.1 GCA_023396625.1 Pseudomonadota bacterium
CGCCAGTACTGCTCCACTGGAAAGTCACGCGTGTAGCCATAGCCGCCATGGATCTGAATGGCCAGGCTGTTGGCCTCCAGACAGAACTCGCTGGGCCAGCTCTTGGCGATGGGGGTGAGCACCTCGAGCAGCAGGCGCGCTTCGTCCGCGGCCTCGGGCGTGCCGGTGTGCTGTTCGTCCACCAGACGGGCGCAGAACAGGTTGAGTGCGAGCGCGCCCTCGCCATAGGCTTTCTGCGCCAGCAGCATGCGCCGGATGTCGGCGTGCTCGATGATGCGGACCTGGGGCTGGGTGGCGTCCTTGCCGGCAGGCCCCACGGGACGGCCCTGAGGCCGGTTCTTCGCGTAGTCGAGGCTGGCGTGATAACCGGCCAGGCCCAGCATGGTGGCGGCCATGCCGATGCCGATGCGCGCCTCGTTCATCATGTGGAACATGCAGGCCAGGCCTTTGCCTGGCTGGCCCACGAGGTAGCCCACGGCGCCGGCTTGCCCTGCCACCGGGTATTTGCCTTCACCGAAGTTGAGCAGTGTGTTGGTGGTGCCGCGCCAGCCGAGCTTGTGGTTCAGGCCGGCCAGGGCCACATCATTGCGCACACCGGTCAGCCGGCCTTCGGCATCGACCAGCTTCTTGGGCACGATGAACAGCGAAATGCCGCGCGTGCCCGGGACAAGTCTCCCGTCCGGGCCGGGGATCTTGGCGAGCACGAGATGAATGATGTTCTCCGACAGCTCATGCTCGCCAGAGGAAATCCACATTTTGTGGCCCGTCAGCCGGTAGCGCGGGCCCAAGGGGTCGGAGGCATGGTCTGCTCCATCGGGAACGGCGCGCGTGGCCACGTCGCTCAGGGAAGAGCCTGCCTGGGGTTCGGAAAGGCACATGGTGCCCGAGAAGCGGCCCGAAAATTCGTTGTGGGCAAACACCTTTTTTTGTCGTTCGGTGCCATGCGCCATCAGCAGGTTGGCGTTGCCCACGGTGAGCAGGCTGGAGCTGATGCTGATCGAGGCCATGGCGAAAAAGGCGTTCGCCGCCGCGTCCACGGTATACGGCAGTTGCATCCCGCCGATGTCGTAGTCCTGCGCGGCGCTCAACATGCCCGATGCGGCGTAAGCATCGTAGGCCTCCCGCGTGGCCTGCGGCAGGATGACCCGCTCGCCATCGAATTGCGGCTCCTGCAGGTCCACCGTGCGGTTGAAGGGCGCGTATTTCTCCCGCGCGATGCGCTCGCAGGTGTCGAGCACGGCATCGAAAGTCTCACGGGAGTGGTCGGCAAAGCGCGGCCGCTGGCCGAGCGACGTCACGTCGAGCCAGTCGTACAGAAGAAAATCGAGTGTGGGTCGAAGGCTCACCGGATCCTCGCTGAAAAGATATTCAAGGCAGAGGCAGCGCCGGAACACCGGCACGAACTGGATTGCTAGGCCGCCTTGGGCAGTACCGCGATCGTGCCCTGCGCCACCGCGCAGAGCTTTTCCTCGCCGTCCCTAAGCACGAAAACGTCGCAACGGCACACTGCCTGGGTCTTTCCGTGGTGCACCGCGTGCGCACGGGCGATCAGCCGGTCGCCCACCGCCGGTCTCAGATAGTTGATCTTGAATTCGGACGTGACCACCGGGACCCGCAGTGCCGTGCCTCCGGCATAGGTCAGCGCGTTGTCGGCCGCGTAACTCACCACGCCGCCGTGGACGAATCCATGCTGCTGGCGCACCTGACTGGACACCGGGACATGCAGTTCGCAGCGTCCCGGTGCCAGGTCGATCAGTTCGGCGCCGATGAGCTGGGAAAATGGCTGGGAGGCCAAGACCTCCCGTCCCATGGCCAGGATCGCGTCGGGGGACATGCTGACAGCGTCCATGGCGACCCCTCAGAGCACCTCGAAAATGCCGGCGGCCCCCATGCCACCGCCAATGCACATGGTCACGCAAACCCGCTTGGCGCCGCGGCGTTTTCCCTCGATGAGCGCGTGGCCGGTGAGTCGCTGGCCCGACACGCCATAGGGATGACCGACGGCAATCGCGCCGCCATTCACATTGAGGCGATCCGCGGGAAGACCCAGTTTGTCGCGGCAATACAGCACTTGCACGGCGAAAGCTTCGTTCAGCTCCCACAGGTCGATGTCGTCGATTTTCAGGCCCAGGCGCGTCAGTACCTTCGGGATCGCGAACACCGGGCCGATCCCCATTTCGTCGGGTTCGCAGCCCGCCACGGCAAAGCCGAGGAAACGTCCGAGTGGCTGCAGGCCCTTTTTCTCGGCCAGCTTTTCGCTCATCACCACGCAGGCCCCCGCACCGTCGGAGAACTGGCTGGCGTTGCCAGCGGAAACCAGGCCGCCGGGCAACGCCGAGCGCAGGCCCCGGATGGCCTCCACCGTGGTGCCCGGGCGGATGCCCTCGTCCGCGGAGACAGTGACTTCCCGGGTGGTCAGGCCCAGCACCGGATCGGCCACCCCCATGGTGACGGTGATGGGTGCGATTTCAGCGTTGAAAAGCCCCGCCGCTTGCGCCGCTGCGGCTTTTTGCTGGCTCGCGGCGCCGTATTCGTCCATGGCTTCGCGGCTGATGTGATAGCGCTTGGCAACCTGCTCGGCCGTCTGCAGCATGTTCCAGTAGATCTCTGGCTTGTGTTTGAGCAGCCACGGGTCCGCCAGCATGTGTTTGTTCATCTCCTGCTGGACGCAGGAGATGCTTTCCACGCCACCGGCCACGAACACGTCGGCCTCGCCGGTCGCGATGCGCTGGGAGGCCAGGGCAATGGTCTGCAGCCCCGACGAGCAGAAGCGATTGACGGTCATGCCGGACACCGTGATGGGGCAGCCGGCACGCAGGGCGATCTGGCGCGCGATATTGGCGCCGGTGGCGCCTTCCGGATTCGCGCAGCCCATGATGACGTCCTCCACCTCGGCGGCATCGATGCCGGCGCGGGCCAACGCGTGTTGCACCGCATGCCCACCGAGGGTGGCGCCATGGGTCATATTGAAGGCACCCTTCCAGCTCTTGGCCAAAGGGGTGCGTGCGGTTGAAACAATCAGAGCGGATGTCATGGGAACAATCTCCAAATTCAGTTGAACGTCTTGCCTTCGGCGGCCAGGCGGGCGAGCAGCGGCGCCGGTTGCCAGAAGGCGGCGTCGTCATGCGGGTTCTGAGCGAACCGCTTCATGGTCCGAACGACGTTGATCAGGCCCAGTTCATCGGCATAGAACATCGGGCCGCCACGCTGAATGGGGAAACCATAGCCCATGAGATAGACCATGTCGATGTCGCTGGCGCGCGAGGCAATGCGCTCCTCCAGGATGTGCGCGCCCTCGTTCACCAAGGCGAACACGAGGCGCTGCACGATTTCTTCGTCGGATATTTTGCGCGGGGTGATGCCCAGCGTCTCGCGGTGCACCTCGATCATTCGAACGACTTCGGCGTTCTCGATGGGGTCACGCCTGCCCGGCGCATAGTCGTACCAGCCGGCCCCGGTCTTCTGGCCGAATCGACCCTTCTCGCACAACAGGTCGGCGGTCCTGCTGTATTTCATGTCCGGCTTTTCCACGTAGCGGCGCTTGCGGATGGCCCAGCCGATGTCGTTGCCCGCCAGATCGCCCATGCGGAAGGGGCCCATGGCGAACCCGAACTTCTCGATCGCCCGGTCCACCTGGGCAGGCGTGCACCCTTCGTCGAGCAGAAAACCACCCTGGCGGCCATACTGCTCGATCATCCGGTTGCCGATGAATCCATCGCACACCCCCGCAACCACCGCGGTTTTCCGGATCTTCTTGGCAAGCGCCATGACCGTTGCAAGCACGTCCTTGGCGGTGTCCTTTCCACGCACGACTTCCAGCAGCTTCATCACGTTGGCCGGGCTGAAAAAATGCAGTCCGACCACATCCGCGGGCCGCCGTGTGAACGCGGCAATCTTGTTCAAGTCCAGGGTGGATGTGTTCGACGCGAGGATGGCGCCAGGCTTCATGACTTCGTCGAGCCTGCGGAACACCGCCTCCTTGACGCCAAGGTCTTCGAACACCGCCTCGATCACGAGGTCCGCGTCACGCAGATCGGCGTAGTCGAGCGTGGTGGTGAGCAGCGCCATGCGCTGCTCGTACTTGTCCTGCTTGAGCTTGCCCTTCTTGACCTGTCCCTCGTAATTCTTGCGCATGATGCCGACACCGCGGTCCAGCGCCTCCTGCGTCATCTCGAGCATTTTCACGGGAATGCCGGCGTTGAGAAAGTTCATCGCGATGCCACCGCCCATGGTCCCCGCGCCAATGACGGCCACCGACCGGATGTCGCGCGCCATCGTTTCCGCAGGGACGTCGGGAATCTTGGAGGCTGCACGCTCGGCCTGGAAAATGTGGCGCAGCGCGCGGGACTCCGGCGTCCACATCAGATTGATGAAGCTGTCACGTTCGAAGCGCAGGCCGTCGTCGAATTTCTTCGTCGCCGCGGCTTCGACGGCGTCCACGCACTTCAACGGCGCCGGGAACCCCTTGGCCATGCCCTTGACCATGTTGCGGGCAAACTGGAAATAGGCTTCGCCCTGGGGATGCCTGCAAGGCAGATTGCGCACCAGGGGCAGCGCGTCCCCCTCCGCGTGGCGGCGACCCATTTCCTCCGCGAAGGCCAGCGCCTCGTCCTGAAGGGCGGCGGCCGAAGTGGCCATGCGGTCAAACAGTTTTTGTCCAGGCAATGCGCCGAGCCGCTCGCTGGGCACGGGCTCACCCGTGGCGATCATGTTCAAGGCCACCTCGGCGCCCAGCACACGCGGCAGGCGTTGCGTGCCCCCGGCTCCCGGAATCAGGCCAAGCTTGACCTCGGGCAGCGCGACACTGCAGCCGGGCGCCGCGATGCGGTAGTGGCAGCCCAGCGCGAGTTCCAGGCCGCCCCCCATGCACACCGAATGGATGGCCGCGATCACCGGCTTGGCTGACTGCTCCACAGCCAGAATGACGCTGAGCAGATTGGGTTCCTGAAGGGCTTTGGGTGTGCCGAACTCGCGAATGTCGGCGCCGCCGGAAAAAGCCCTGCCCGCGCCAGTCAGAACGATGGCCTTCACCGTCGGGTCCTGGTTGGCCTGCTCCAGCCCGCTGACAATGCCGGCCCGCGTCGCGAGGCCCAAGCCATTGACCGGCGGGTTGTTGAGGGTGATCACCGCCACGTTGCCGTGGACTTTGTATTCAGCCGTCATGCTGTGGTTCCTCATGAAAAGAGATGAAGCAGGAAAAAGAACGATCGTTCGATTTCAGCATTCTAAGAGCCCGGCACGGCCCTGCCTAGGGCGCTTGTCGCCGTAGGGACTGGTCTGGCAGGCGGATCAGACCTCCAGCCACTCCTTGCGGATATAGGCGTTGCCGCGCAAGCTGTCGGGCGTGCCCTCGAACACAATGCTGCCGTGCCCCATGACGAGCGCGCGATCCGAAATGGACATGGCAATGGTGAGCTTCTGTTCGATCAACAGCACCGACACGCCGCGGGATTTGAGCGTCTGCAGATATTGCCCGACCAGTTCCACGATCTTGGGCGCCAGGCCCTCGGTGGGTTCGTCGATGATGATGAGTTCCGGGTCCCCCATCAAGGTCCGACACAGCGTGAGCATCTGTTGCTCCCCCCCCGACATCACGCCCGCCTCGGTGTGCTGGCGTTCCTTGAGGCGGGGAAACATGGCATACATGTCGTCGAAGGACCACCGGCTGCCCCGGCCGCGTCCCTTCTGTCCCAGTTGCAGGTTCTGATGGACCGTCAGCTTGGGGAAGATGTCGCGACTCTCCGGAACATAGCCAATCCCCAGGTGGGCCACTTCATAGGCTTTGCGTCCCATGATGTCTTGCCCTTTCCAATTCACCGTGCCCTGGCCGTCCACCAGGCCCATGATGGCCTTGGCGGTGGTCGAACGGCCCGATCCGTTGCGACCCAAAAGTGCCACGATTTCGCCTTTGCCCACCTCCAAGTGGACCCCGTGCAGCACATGGCTCTTCCCATAAAACGCGTGGAGATTTTCGATTTTCAGCAGCATGTCAGTGGCCTCCCGCCTGCGCATCGGCCACGGCAGACCCGAGATAGGCCTCCTGCACGCGTTGATTGGCCCGCACGGCTTCCGGCGTGTCGAAGGCAATGACCTCTCCATACACCACCACCGCGATCCGGTCTGCGAGGCCGAAGACCACGCCCATGTCATGCTCCACGGTCAACAAGGTCCGGCCCTCGGTGACTTCCTTGATCAAATCGACAAAGCGCCGGGTTTCCGAGCGGCTCATGCCGGCTGTCGGCTCGTCCAGCAGAATCACGCTGGCCCCTCCTGCGATCGTGATGCCGATTTCCAGCGCCCGCTGCTCGGCATAAGTCAGGTTCATTCCCAGCACGTCGCGCTTTTTCTCCAACCGGATCATTTTCATCAGGTCTTCCGCGCGATCGTTCGCATCGTCGAGATCGGCGAGAAATTTCCAAAAGCTGTACCGGTAGCCCAGGCTCCACAGCACGCCGCAGCGCAGATTTTCGAACACGCTGAGCTTGGGAAAGATGTTGGTGATCTGAAAGCTGCGGGAAAGTCCCAGGCGGTTGATCTCGAAAGGTTTCAGACCGTCGATGCGTTTTCCATGCAGAAGCACCTCGCCGCTCGTGGGCTCGAAGCGGCCACTGATCAGGTTGAAGAGCGTGGACTTTCCAGCCCCATTCGGGCCGATGATGGCGACCCGTTCGCCCGCGCGCACAGCCAGGTTGGCGCCCCGGATGATTTCCGTCTTGCCAAAGCGCTTGCGCAGGTCTTTGAGTTCCAGTGCGTAGGCGCCAGTCACAGGGCTTCCCTCCGTTTGATTTCTTTTTCGATGAATTCCTGAATCTGTCCCCATTCGAGGACAAAGCGCCGTCGTGTCACTTCGAAAAGGCCCAGACCCGTCACCAGCACCAGGGCCGATCCGAACCAGCTGTTCACGTCCCGTGTGTCGAGAGCCGCGCCAAGGAAGTTCACGGTGTCACCCTGGGCCGCATCGAGCTGCAAGTGATAGACCATCTCGACCATGGCGCCTGCCCCGGTCAGCGCCACCAGGGCCGTCAACCCCAGGGCCAGGTAACTGACCCAGAGCTCGCGCAACTTTCCAAACGACGCGACGCGCAGATTCATCATGATCAGGCTGGCGATGCCGCCCGGCGCATACATCACCATGAACAGGAAGATCAGGCCCAGGTACAGCAGCCAGGCCTTGGTGAATTCACTGAACAGCACGAACGCCAGGACCATGAGGATCGCACCGATGATGGGGCCGAAAAAGAAGGTGGCACCGCCAAGAAAGGTGAACAGCAAATAGGTGCCGGAACGGGCCGCGCCGACCACTTCCGCCGTGACAATCTCGAACGTCAATGCACCCAGCCCCCCTGAAACGCCCGCAAAAAAGCCGGCAATGATGAACGCCATGTAGCGAATGCGCTGGGTGTTGTAGCCCACGAACTCCACGCGCTCCGGATTGTCCCGGACGGCATTCAGCATGCGCCCCAGGGGCGTGCGGGTGAAAGCGAACATCGCCGCCACGGCCACGAAGGTATAGACGGCAATCAGGTAATACACCTGGATGGGTGGGCCGTAGGTAATGCCGAGGAAAGGTTTGCCCGTGACCCGGTTCCCCGAGATGCCGCCTTCGCCGCCGAAGAACTCGGGGACCATCAGCGACATGGCGAACACGAGTTCGCCCAAGCCCAGCGTGATCATGGCAAAGGTGATGCCGGACTTGCGGGTCGTCACATAGCCGAACAGGATGGCAAACCCCATGCCCGCCAATCCTCCGACCAGGGGCACGGACCCTACGGGAAGGGGCCATGCGCCACTCGATATGTTGTTCAGCGCGTGGATCGCCAGGTAGCCCCCCAGCCCGGAATAGACGGCATGGCCGAAGGAGAGCATCCCCCCTTGTCCCAGCAGCAGGTTGTACGACAGACAGGCGACGATCGCAATGCCCATCTGCGACAGCATCGTGATCGACAGGCTGCTGGTGAACACCATGGGTGCCACGCCCAGCAGCAAGGCAAACAGGCCCCAGACGACCCACCGACCGACGTTCAGCGGCCGGAATTCGTAATAGTTGCGATGCATGGTTCAGTCCTCTCGGGTGCCCAGCAGCCCTTTGGGCCGGAAGATCAGGATAAGCACGAGGAAGAGATAGGGAAGAATCGGGGCCACCTGGGACAAGGTGAGCTTGACCAGGGAGCTGCCCATCACGGCGTCGCTGAACTTCAAGCCCAACTGCTGAATCAGCATGCTCAGCGTGTAGTCGAACGCCACCGCGAAAGTCTGGATGACACCGATCAACAGCGAGGCCAGGAAGGCGCCTGAAAGCGATCCCATGCCTCCCACGACAACCACGACGAAAATCACCGAGCCCACGGTCGCCGCCATCGACGGTTCGGTGAGGAAGGTGCTGCCACCGATCACCCCCGCCAGTCCAGCCAGCGCGGCGCCTGCGCCAAAAACCAACATGAACACCGCCGGCACGTTGTGCCCCAGCGTCTCCACCGCTTCCGGATGAGTGAGTGCGGCCTGGATGACCAGGCCAATGCGGGTTCGTGTCAGCAGCAGCCAGACCGCCAGCAGCATGACCAGCGCCACCAGCATCATGAATCCCCGTGTCGCGGGGAAAGGAGAGCAGACCACGCGGATCGCGCTGTCCGCGGCGCTGCACATCTCCTCCGGCGCCGCACCCCAGATCAGCGACAGCCCCTGGACCGAATGATTGATCAGGGTCAACGCGGGACCCCGAAGCAATTCCGGCGGGTGGAACTCCACGGCAATCCGCCCCCAGATCAGTTGAACCAGTTCCAGCACGACATAGGACAGCCCGAACGTCACCAGCAATTCCGGGACGTGGCCATATTTGTGCACCTTGCGCAGACTCAGGCGCTCGAACATTGCCCCCATGCCGCCAACGATCAGCGGCGCGAGAACCAACGCGGGCCAGAAGCCCACGAACTGCGACAGGGTATAGCCGACATAGGCACCCAGCATGTAGAAGCTGGCATGCGCGAAATTCAGCACCCCCATCATGCTGAAGATCAACGTGAGACCCGAGCTCAACATGAACAACAGCAAGCCGTAGCTCAGCCCGTTGAGCATCGAGATGATGAAAAACTCCATTCCAACCGACCTTCCCCGTCGACAAAACGAAAGAGCCCGCGAAGGCCACCCCGCACGGGCTCCTGATTCAAACGCGCAGGATCAACCCGGGCGTTTCATCTGGCAGCTTGTAGGCGTGCTCGACACGTAGTTCGGGAATTCCTTGACCGGCACCAGCGTCATGCCCGTGCCCTCCGGGCTGTAGGGGTACTTGGCGCTGGCCTTTTCCCACACCGTGATGTACAGCGGCTGCTGCAGCTGGTGGTCTGCCTTGCGGATTTCGACTTCGCCATTGAAGCTGGTGACCTTCAACCCTTCCAGAGCTGCGGCCACCTTGACCGGGTCCGTGGACTTGGCCTTGGCCATGGCGGCCCCCAGCGTCTCGAAGATGCGGATGGTGGCGCCGGTGTAGAAGTCGTCGTTGTACTTGGCCTTGAACTCGTTCATCCACTTGTCCATCTGCCCACCCATGTTGTAGTGGTTGTAGGCGATCTGGTACACACGGCCGGCGCCGTTGGTGCCCAGGGCCTTGGGCGTGCCGGTGACGCCGGTGTAGTAGGTGAAGAACTTGCCGGTGTAGCCGCCTTCGTTGGCCGCCTTGACCAGCAGCGACAGGTCGGAACCCCAGTTGCCGGTGACCACGGTGTCGGCGCCCGACGCCTTGATCTTGGCAATGTAGGGCGCGAAGTCACGCGTCTGCGCCAGCGGGTGCAGGTCCTCGCCCACGATCTGGATGTCCGGCCGCTTGCGCGCCAGGGTTTCCTTGGTGTACTTGGCCACCTGCACGCCATGGGAGTAGTTCTGGCCCAGGATGTACACCTTCTTGATGTCCTTCTGATCCGCCATGAAGCTGGACATGGCCTCCATCTTCATGGACGTGTCGGCATCGAAGCGGAAATGCCAGTAATTGCACTTGCTGTTGGTCAGGTCTGGGTCCACGGCCGAGTCATTGAGGTAGATCACCTCCTTGCCGGGATTGCGCTCGTTGTGCTTGGCCACCGCATCCGACAAGGCCAGGGCCACGGACGAGCCGTTGCCCTGGATGATGTAGCGTGCACCCTGGTCAATGGCCGCCTTCAGCGCATTCAAGCTTTCGGCGGGGCTCAGTTTGTTGTCGATGAAAGTGATCTGAAACTTGACACCGGCCGGATTGCCCTTGCCGCTGAATTTCTCCGCGAAGTACTGATAGCCTTTCATCTGGCTCACGCCCACCGGACCGAGCAGGCCAGTCAGCGGGTCGATCCGGACCATTTTGACGACCTCACCCTGTTGCGCGAAAGCGGTGCCCGCGCAGCAGGCCACAGCGGCCAGGGCCATCAGTTTCACTGAAAATTTCATCATCTGTCTCCTTATGGTTCAAACAAATCGCAGCGTACGGGTTTTGGGCGGCGCACCACTCAGGGAATGTCCTTAGGGACTATCACCCTCGCGACTGCCTGCCCAGGACAATGCGTCGATCAAAGACCGGGAAGCCTGTAGTCCTTCAGCTGCTCGCGAAGCCGTGTCTTGAGCATTTTTCCCGTGGCGCCCAGTGGAATCGCATCGACAAACACCACATCGTCCGGAATCTGCCATTTGGCCGTCTTGCCTTCGTAGAACGCCAGCAGTTCCTCACGGCTGACCTCGGCGCCCGGCTTCCTGACCACTGCCACGATGGGGCGTTCGTCCCATTTGGGGTGCTTCATGCCGATGCATGCCGCCATCTGGATGCCCGGGTGCGCCATGGCGATGTTCTCGATGTCGATGGAACTGATCCACTCGCCGCCGGACTTGATCACATCCTTGCTGCGGTCGGTGATCTGCATGAAGCCATCCGGGTCGATGGTGGCCACGTCGCCCGTGGGGAACCAGCCCCGGCCCTGCTCGTCCTTGACGAGCGGG
>JAEWVY010000009.1 GCA_023396625.1 Pseudomonadota bacterium
TCAGGAAAAAGCATCCAGCACAGGCCATTAAAAAAATCGTGCAGGCCATCACGCGTCGGAACAGCACCACGCTCGAAAACGAACTGTTCATAGGCCATGCCCCCGGGCAGGTCGATTTGAGGCACGAAGTGCACCGGCGCCGTGCCAGCCCTGTTCAGCGCTGCGGCAGGGTCCTGACCCGCCAGGATACCGCCCGCAATAGGCTCCCCCATCGCGCGCCAGGGCGCGAGCCAGGGCGCCGCCCAGTCGATCGCGCCCATGGTGCCGCTCATCCTGCCCTGATGGCCTTGACCTGGCGCTTGTCCCGGACCGCCACCTGGGAGGTCCCCTCATGGGCCAGATCGAACAGCTGCGTCGCGGCCAGCAACTTGGTCAGCGTGGCGTAACCGTAGTTGCGTGAGTCAAACGAGGCCTGGTTGCCAATTTGCTGGCCAACCGACCCGACACGCGCCCAGCCACTTTCGTCGGCGGCGGCATGCACCGCGTTGCGCAACAGGCCGACCAGTCTGGCGTCCTGTCTGAGCTGCGCGGTCGGTACCCGCAGCGGCGTGGTCTGGGCAACTTCACCGGCCTCGGCCGCCACCTCCTCACCGAGCTTGTCAAGGTAGAGAAAACGGGAACATGCATTGACAAAGGGTTCTGGCGTCTTCTGCGCCCCAAAACCGTAAACCGCCGCACCCTTTGCACGCAGATGCATCACCAGTGGTGTGAAATCGGCATCCGACGACACGATGCCAAATGCGTCGGGTCGATCGGTGTAGAGCAGTTCCAACGCATCGATCACCATCGCCATGTCACTGGCGTTCTTGCCCCTGGAGTAATCGAACTGCTGCATCGGGCGGATCGCATGTTCGTGCAATTTCTCCTCCCAGCCCTTGAGTTCGCTCTTCTTCCAGTTGCCGTAGGCGCGCCGCACATTGGTCACACCAAAAGTGGACAGCTCCGTCAGGATCACCTCGATTTTCGCCGCTGGCGAATTGTCAGCGTCGATCAGCAGCGCAATGTGCGACTCGGATCGGGGTGCGCCGCGGTAGTTCACACCAGCCTCCATGGCAGCGCTTCGCCCGCCCGCAACGGCTTGAGCTCCGCCTCGCCAAAAACAAAGCGACCCGATGGCGTCCAGCTCTCCCTGCGCAGCGTCAATGTGCCGCCGTTGCGAGGCAGACCATAAAAATCGGCCCCGTGGAAGCTTGCGAAGGCCTCGAGCCTGTCGAGCGCACCCGCGGCCTCGAAAGCCTCGGCGTACATCTCGATGGCGGCGTGGGCCGTGTAGCAACCGGCACAACCCGTGGCATGCTCCTTCAGGTGGGCCGGATGCGGCGCGCTGTCGGTGCCCAGGAAGAACCGGGGATTGCCGCTGGTGGCCGCCGCGACCAGCGCCACCCGATGCACCTCGCGCTTGAGCACGGGCAAGCAGTAATAGTGGGGCCTGAGACCTCCCGTGAACAGCGCGTTGCGGTTGTACAGCAGATGGTGTGCGGTAATCGTCGCCCCCAGAAAACGGTCGGCCTCGGCCACATACTGAGCGGCCTCCCTTGTGGTGATGTGCTCGAAAACGATCTTCAGTTCCGGAAAGTCCCGGCGCAGTGGAATCAGCTGGGTGTCGATGAACACCGCCTCGCGGTCAAACAGGTCGACATCGGGCGAGGTCACCTCCCCATGCACCAGCAAAGGCATCCCCTCGCGCTGCAGGGCTTCCAGCGTGGCGTGGACCCGCCGCAGATCCGTCACGCCCGCGTCGCTGTGGGTCGTGGCGCCAGCCGGATAGAGCTTGACGGCGACCACCCCGGCGTCCCTGGCGCGACGAATTTCGTCCGGCGGCAGCTCGTCCGTGAGATACAGCGTCATCAACGGCTCGAAGGCCACTCCCGCCGGCACGGCGGCCCGGATGCGGTCGCGATAGGCGACGGCCTGTGCCGCCGTGGTGACCGGCGGCCTGAGATTGGGCATGATGATTGCCCGGGCAAACCTGGCCGCCGTATGCGGCACCACGGTCGCCAGGGCGCTGCCATCGCGCACATGCAGATGCCAGTCATCGGGACGGGTCAAGGTGATTTCTTGGGTCATGGCCCGATTGTCCCAAATGCCGGGCCCACGAAAAAAGGCACCCGCGGGTGCCCTGGATGCGTGGTCGCCACGCCTCAATGCTGAAGGATCTTGTCGAGAAAGTCCTTGGTCCGCGGCTGGCGACGCTCGGGATGGCCGAAAAACTCATCCTTGGAACAGTCTTCCAGGATGCGCCCCCCCACGTCGATGAAGATCACGCGGCTGGCCACCTTGCGCGCGAACCCCATTTCATGCGTGACCACCATCATGGTCATGCCTTCCCCCGCCAGCTTCACCATCACGTCGAGCACTTCACCCACCATTTCGGGATCGAGCGCCGAGGTGGGCTCGTCGAACAGCATGACGATCGGGTCCATGGACAGCGCCCGGGCGATCGCCACACGCTGCTGCTGTCCGCCCGACAACTGGCCCGGGAACTTGTCCTTGTGCGCCATCAGGCCCACGCGGTCAAGCATCTTCAGGCCCCGCGTCCTGGCTTCATCGGTGCTGCGGCCCAGCACCTTGATCTGCGCCAGGGTGAGGTTCTCCGTCACCGACAGGTGCGGAAACAGTTCGAAATGCTGGAACACCATGCCGACGTGCGACCGCAGCTTGGGCAGATCGGTCTTCGGATCGTGCAGGGCAACGCCGTTCACGAAAATCTCGCCTTTCTGGAATGGCTCCAGCGCGTTGACGGTCTTGATCAACGTGGATTTTCCCGAACCCGACGGGCCGCACACCACCACGACGTCGCCCTTGGCGATGCTGACCGAGCAGTCGTTGAGCACCTGCACCGGCCCATACCATTTGGATACCTTCTTGATTTCAATCATTTTCATCTCCGGTGTTCAACGCACGATGGCAATCTTCGCCTGCAGGCGCTTGACCACCCACGACAATGCGAAACAGATCACGAAATACACCACGGCGGCGAGCAGATAGGCCTCTTCTGGCCGCCCGTAAATCTTGCCGGCATTGGTGAAGCCCTTGAGCAGGTCATAGGCCCCGATGGCGTACACGAGCGAGGTGTCCTGAAACAAAATGATGGTCTGCGTAAGCAGCACCGGCAGCATGTTCCGAAACGCCTGGGGCAGCACGACGTACCGCATGTTCTGCGCGTAGGTCATGCCCAGGGCCTGACCGGCGAACACCTGGCCGCGCGCGATGGATTGAATGCCCGCGCGCATGATCTCGCTGAAATACGCCGCCTCGAACGCCACGAAGGTAATGATCGCCGAGTATTCGGCGCGGTTGTTCTCGCCGTTGGGCAGATAGCTGTACACCCAGCCAGGGACCAGCAGGAAGAACCACAGGATCACCATCACCAGCGGCACCGAGCGCATGCCGTTGACATAGACGGTGGCCGGCCAGGTCAGCGCCGGCTTGCCCGACAGCCGCATCAGGGCCAGCAAGGTGCCGAACAGAATGCCCCCGAGCGTGGCGATGATGGTCAACTGCACACTGAAGCGCAGGCCCCCGAGCACGAACTTGCTGATGATGTCCCAGCTGAGGAAAGTCAGATCGAGTCCCAGCATGTCAGTGCCCTCCTCCGGTACCACCTGCCGCGATGAAGCCGGGAATGCGCGTCTTCTTTTCGATCAAGCCGAACACCCGGTTCACGGCGAACGCCGACAGCGCGTACAGCGCCGTGACGGCAAGGTAGACCTCGATGCCGCGCGACGTCTCCTCCTGCGCCTGCATCGCGAACATGGTGAGCTCGGAAATCGACACCGCGAACGCCACCGACGAGTTCTTCAGCAGGTTCATCGATTCACTGGTCAGCGGCGGCAGAATGATGCGAAACGCCATGGGCAGAATCACGTAGCGATACGTCTGCCATGTCGTGAAGCCCAGGGCCATGCCCGCGTACCGCTGGCCCCGGGGCAGGGCCTGGATGCCGGCGCGGACCTGCTCGGCGATACGCGCCGAGGTAAAGAAGCCCAGCGCGAACACCACCAGCACAAAGCCAGGGACCTGCTGGAAGACCGGAATCACCTTCGGCACCACGAAGTACCAGAGAAAAATCTGCACCAGCAGCGGAATGTTCCGGAACAACTCCACCCAGGCGTTCGCCAACCGGGTCAGCCACGGGCTGCTGGGCAGGGTGCGCAGCGTGCCCAGTAGCGCGCCCAGTGCCACCGCCACCACCCAGGAGCAGCCCGCCACGGCCAGCGTCCATCCCCAGGCATCGATCATCCAGTCAAGATAGGTACGGCCGCTGCCGTCGTCATTGAGAAATACCTGCCAATCCCATGTCATGTCAATCTCCACAAGGCCTGTCAGCCGCTGTGCGCGTGCCCCCGCGCTCGTGGCGGCAGGGACCGTAAAACAAAAACCCCACCGCAGCGAAATGCTCCGGCAGGGTCAGTCTCCCTTGGAATCAGGGATTACTTGGCAGCGTAGGCTTCCATCGGTTTGTCGTTGGGGCTGGCCCAAGCGGCCTTGATGCTGTCGCTCGGAGCCAAGCCCACGCGGGTGTTCTTCGGCGGGATAGGCTGCATGAACCACTTGTCATAGATCTTCCCGATCTCTCCCGACTTCATGAGATCGCGCAGCGTATCGTCCGCCAGCTTCTTGAAGGCCGGGTCGTCCTTGCGCACCATGATGGCGATGGGCTCGACCGACAACACTTCCCCCACGATCCTGAAATCCGCCGGGTTCTTCGCGTTGGCGATGTTGCCGGCGAGGATGGAGCCATCCATCACGAACGCATCGGCACGGCCGGATTCGAGCAACAGGAAACTGTCCGCGTGGTCCTTGCCAAATACCTCCTTGAAGTCGACACCACGGGCGCGCTCGTTCTTGCGCAGGGTTTGCACCGACGTGGTGCCGGTCGTGGTGGCCACGCTCTTGCCATTCAATTGGGCGATCGACGTGATGCCCGAGCTGGCCTTGGTGGCAATGCGGACTTCCTCCACAAAGGTGGTGACGGCAAACGCCACATCCTTCTGGCGGGTCATGTTGTTGGTGGTGGAGCCGCACTCGATGTCCACGGTGCCGTTCTGCACCAGAGGAATGCGGTTCTGGGAGGTCACGGACAGGTACTTCACTTCCAGTTTCTTGCCCGCGGCCTTTTCGAGGTTGGCGATGATGCGCTGGCACAGTTCGACGTGATAGCCCGCGTATTTGCCATCGCCAAGGGTATAGGACAGCGCGCCCGAGGAATCGCGCACCCCCATGGTCACGGTGCCCGAAGCCTTGACCTTGGCGATGGTGTCATTGGCCTGAGCCAAGACCCCGCCGGTGGCACCGGCGGCAATGGCAAGAGCGATCAGTTGCTTTTTCATGCGAAATTCCTTGCGTTGAAGCGTTGAACGGATGGGATCGATGGGGGCGATTCTAGGCATTTGCTTTTCCGGGAAAACCCTAGGCACCTGCCCACACCAGGAAAGCGCCCCCGAAAGCAAGCAGGCTTCATGCCCGTGGCGCGAGCCAATTGCTCCGGATGCGCCTTCGTCCCGGACTGGACGAGGGCTCACTCCTCCGAAGGTGGCCCTGTCGACCCGCTCGCCTGGGCCTCCAGGTACGCCCAGAGCAACCGCGCGGCATGGCGTGGCGATTCGCGGTCCAGGGGTTTGCGGCGATACGCACGCACATCCATGGCCTCTTCAAGCCCCGGCAGCGCCACCTTCGCGAGCCGGCCCGCCTCGAGTTCCCGGCGCACCGCGCTGTGCGGCAAAAAGGCCAGCCCATGGCCCTCGAGCGCCATCACCTTGAGCCCCTCCGCCATGTCGGTTTCGTACACCCGATCGAGATGGATCCCGGCCCCCGACCTGCGGAGCATTTCGTCGGTCACACGCCCGAGATAGGCGCCAGGCGCATACCCAAGATAGGGCACCGGCCGCCGCGCAGTCCCGGGCAGACGCAGCAGCGGTCCGCCCTCGCCATCCGCCTTGACGTACGGTGCGAGCGTCTCTCGCCCCAGGGTCACCATGTCGTAGCGACCTGCGTCGAGCTGCAGCGGATGCGCGGTGTGATGGTAGGCAATGAGCAGGTCGCATCCCCCCTCGACGAGCCGCATCACCGCGTCGTGCACGTTCAGCGCGATCAGCCGGCTCTTGATCGGCCCGAAGCGCTCGCGCAGACGGGACACCCAGGCCGGGAAGAACGTGAACGCCAGCGTGTGCGGGACCGCGAACTCGATCACGTCCTGCGCCGCACGGGCATGCGCGCGCAGCATGCTGCGCGTGCTCTGCAGGGTCTGAAGCACCTCCAACGCCTGCAGATGCAGGGTCTGGCCAGCCGGCGTCAGGCGGGTGGGATAGCCGCTGCGATCGACCAGATCGGCCCCGGCCCAGGCTTCCAGCGCCTGGATGCGGCGCGAAAACGCCGGTTGCGTCACATGCCGCAGCTGGGCCGAGCGGCTGAAGCTGCGGGTTTCCGCCAGACTCACGAAATCCTCAAGCCACTTGGTTTCCATGCGACAAATTATGCGGGCGCGTCCTGCCAGCCGATGCGCGCCAGGCATCAATCCACGCAGGGTTTTTCATCGACAAACCTCCAGGCCACGCTAGGATGGGCGTTTCAACCCATCTCACCGCGCTCATGCTCAAGCTTCACATCGGCAACAAGAATTACTCCTCCTGGTCCATGCGGCCCTGGGTGGCCATGCGCCAGGCCGGCATCGACTTCGAGGAAGTCATGATCCGCTTCGATGCCTTCGCCACTGGCTCGGCTTTCAAGAACGCGATCGGCGCCATCAGCCCGGCCGCCCGGGTACCGGTGCTGATGGACGGCGACCTGGCCATCTGGGACTCGCTGGCCATCATGGAATACCTGGCCGAACAATATCCCGACCGCGCGCTCTGGCCGGCGGACCGCCGCGCCCGCGCCCGCGCCCGCAGCGTCTGCGCCGAAATGCACAGCGGCTTCCTGGGCCTGCGTGGCGCGTGCATGATGAACATCGAAGCCCGGCTGCCAGACGTCGGCGCGCTGGCGCTGCGTGACAAGCCCCAGGTGCGCACCGATCTCGACCGCCTCACGGCCATGTGGAACGAATTGCTGGCGCAGCATGGCGGCCCGATGCTGTTCGGCACCTTCGGCATCGCCGATGCCTTCTTCGCACCGGTCGTCATGCGCATGGTCACCTATGCCCTGCCGGTGCCCGCGCCGGTGGCCGCGTACATCGAGCGCGTTCGCGCCCTGCCCGCCGTCAGCGAGTGGGTCGAGGCCGCCTTGGCGGAGCAGGATTTCCTCGTCTTCGAGGAACCGCACCGACTGCATCGCTGATAGCGCGGCGGGACCGGGGCGCGCTGCACCTGCCCCTGGCCGCTGCCGTCGACGCACGCGTCGGATGGCGGCGCGACAACCCGCTTCCGCCGCTCGCCCCGTCGCCAAGCCATCGGAATACACTGCCATCATGCAAATCTACATGGTGGGGGGCGCGGTCAGGGACCGCCTGCTGGGCCTGCCGGTGAAGGACCGTGACTGGGTGGTCGTCGGCGCCACACCGCAGGAAATGCTCGCCCGCGGCTTCCTGCCCGTGGGGCGCGATTTTCCCGTCTTCCTGCACCCCGACACCCGCGAGGAATACGCCCTGGCGCGCACCGAGCGCAAAACCGCCCCTGGCTACCGTGGCTTCGTGGTGCACGCGGCCCCCGACGTGACGCTGGAAGACGACCTGGCACGCCGCGATTTAACTATTAATTCGATAGCAATAAGCGACCATTTGGCGCTGGACTCATCGGAAAAATCCCTGGAATCCTCGTTGATCGACCCCTACGGCGGCCGACGCGACCTGACCTTGCGCGTCCTGCGCCATGTCACCCCGGCTTTCCGTGAAGACCCGGTCCGCATTCTCCGCGTGGCGCGCTTCGCGGCACGCTACGCCGACTTCACGGTCGCCGAGGAAACCCTGGTCCTGATGCGCGACATGGTCGCCCGGGGTGAAGCGGACCACCTGGTTCCCGAGCGCGTCTGGCAGGAACTGGCGCGCGGGCTCATGGAACAAGCGCCTTCGCGCATGTTCGACGTGCTTCGCGCCTGCGGCGCGCTGGCCGTGGTGCTGCCGGAGCTCGACCGCCTCTGGGGCGTGCCACAGCGCCCGGACCACCATCCCGAGATCGACAGCGGCGTGCACGTGATGAAGGTGCTGGACACGAGCGCGCAACGGCAGGCGCCGCTGGCCGTGCGCTTCGCCTGCCTGATGCACGATCTGGGCAAAGGCAACACCCCAGCCAGCGTCCTGCCGCGGCACATCGGCCACGAAGAGCGCGGGGTGCGGCTGCTCGGGGCCCTGTGCGAACGCCTGCGCGTGCCGGCGGCATGCCGCGAGCTGGCCGAGGTCGTGACGCGCGAGCATGGCCACATCCATGGCAGCGGCAGCTTCGGCGCGGCGGCCGTGGTGCGGCTGCTGGAGCGCTGCGACGCGTTCCGCAAGCCGGCACGTTTCCATGAAATTCTGCTCGCCTGCGAATGCGACGCGCGCGGCCGCCTCGGCTTCGAGCGCACCCCTTACCCGCCATCGGACCGCCTCGCGGGCGCGCTCGCGGCCGCACAGGCCGTCGACACGACCGCGGTGGCCGCCGAGGCTGCGCAACGTGGCCTCGGCGGCAAGGCCGTCGGCGAAGCCATCCACGCCGCGCGCGCCCAGGCCGTGGCGCAAGCCCTCGCGCCGGCAGCGTAGGCTCGGCCCGACCGGTCAGCGCATCACCGACCGCGCCCAGCGCGTGATCTCGGCAGCCGAGCGCATCGCACCCGCCTGACGCGCCACCTCGCGGCCCCCCTGGAACAGCGCCAGCGTCGGGATGCTGCGGATATTGAAGCGCGCGGCCAGGCCCTGCGCTTCCTCGGTGTTGAGCTTGGCCAGGCGCACACCCGGCTCCAGCTGCGCCGCGGCCTGTTCGAACGCGGGCGCCATCATGCGGCACGGGCCACACCACGGCGCCCAGAAATCGACCAGCACCGGAAGGTCGCTGCGTCCGATGTGGCGATCGAAAGACGCCTCGTCCAGCGCCACCGGATGGCCGGCAAACAGCGGCTGGTGGCATTTGCCACAGCCTGGCGCCTTGCCCAGATCGGGCTGGGCGACGCGGTTGACGGCATGGCAGTGTGGGCAGACAACGTGCAGTGGTTCGGTCATGGCGGAGAAGACGTGTTGCGGAGTACCAGGGACAGTATCCACATGACTGCCTGCGGAGAAATTTCAAGTCTGGACGCCGCAGTGTTCGGCGGAGCACGAAAACTGGCCACCATCTCGGAGACCCCTGGCCGGCATCGACCGCGTGCTGTCGCCCCTGCAACTTCCCGCCGCCGGAGCGCACAGTGCGCAGAGGCGCCATGCAGGCAGGCGCACGGATGTGCCCACCTCGACCCGGACCCTCAGTCCACCAAGGCCAGCGCCGCGAGGTCGCCCACATTCGGGCCAAGACCGGCCGCAAGCAGCGTCGCCCCCTCCACCACGGCAGGCAGGCGCCCCCACAACTGGGCCCGCAGACGAGGCAACAGCAAATCCCTGTGATGCCAGAACACGCCACCGCCAAGGGCGATGCGCTCAAGGTCCAGTGTCACCACCAGGTTGTAAAGCATCCGGCCCAGAACCACGCACAGCCCATCGACAGCCTGCAGCGCGGACGCCTCGCCGCCTTCGGCCGCGGTCAACAAAGCCGCCGCACTGCGTCCAAAACGCAGCGGCATCGCACTTCCGGCCACCAACGCCTCCACATCTCCCACGTTGCCACAGCCACAGCGGGCATCCGGCGCACCGTCGCTGACGAAGCTGTGGCCGGCGTGGCCCGCATTGCCGTTCTTCCCCCGCAGCACCTGACCGTCCACGCACAGGCCCACGCCCACCCCGGTGCTCCACGTGACGTAGGCACAGTGGTCGCTGCCACGCAAGGCACCCCAGCGGCGCTCGGCGCGCAGTGCCGCGACGGCATCGTTTTCGATCCGCACCTCCGGCAGCGCCGCGCGCAAGGGCGCTTCCAGCGGTACGCTCGTCCAGATGTTGGGCAGGTCACGCTCCGCCCCGGCCAGGCCACCGCACAGGTTGGGCGACACCAATTCGATCCCGCCATCACGCCGCGCAAAAGGACCACAGGACGCCACACCCACGGCCTGCAGCCGGGCGCGGCCGATGCCCGCGTCGGCACAAACCGCATCGACCATGCGAATCACCTGGCAGGCCAGCGCGTCCGGTGCGCCCGCCGTCACCGTCGGTTCGCGCCGCAAGGCCTGCCATGGCCGCACGCCCTCCCCCGGTCCGGCCAGGGCCACGGACACCTTGGTGCCGCCAATGTCGACGCAGGCTTTCATCGGCCCCTCGGAAGTCAAAGCAGCTTGGCCACCAGCGCCGCGAGGGCGCTGAGCAGCACCGTGGTGGCCAGTGGAATGAACCACTCGCGCCCGAACAGGCGAAACCGGAAATCTCCTGGCAGCCGACCGAAGCCGAGCTTCTGCAGCCAGGGGCTCAGGCCATTGAGCAGCACCAGCGCCAGGAACACCACGATCAGCCAGCGAATCATCGGATGCCTCGCATCAGAGCGTATGGCTGCGGTCGCCCTGGACGAACCCCATCGCCACCCAGGGCTCGCCGGTGCAGAACCCCAGCACCTTGAACAACTCGCCCATCTCGTGCTCCGCCACCAGCCGGTGCGCCATCGCGCGCATGGCCAGCGGCGCCCGCGCCATCGTCTCGGCCAGGCCGCAGTTCAGCAGAAAACGCCCCTGGGTACCGTAACCCAGCACGCTCAGGCCGGCGTCCTGGCCCGCCAGGGCCACGCCGGTGAAGTTCACGTGCGCGGTGATGTCTTTCAGGCCCACGTCCGCCAACGGATCGGTGTCTGCCTGGTGGGCGCGGTGGCACATCAGCGTGCCCATGTGACGCTGTGGATGGTAGTACTCGCGCTCCGGAAAACCGTAATCGATAAAGAAGGCCGCGCCACCCCGCCCCCCCTGCTCCTGGCTGGCGCGCAGCCGGTCGGCCAAGGTCGCGATGAAGGCCTCGGCCTGAGGGTGGATTTCGGTGACGGCCGCGTGCTCGCCAGGCATGTCCACCGGCGGGCGCAAGGCGGTCGGCCGGTCCATCCAGACCAGGCGCCCGTCTTGCAGGCCCACCCCCCGTTCCTGCCAGACGGCGCGGCCCGGCTCGCGCGCCAGCAGCTTGACCGGCATGGCATCCAGCACCTCATTGCCCACCACCACGCCCTGCATGGCCGCCGGCAGTTCGTCCGCCCACTGCACGCGTCCGCCGAATGCCACCAGTGTCTGCTGCTGGCGCGCGCGCAGCGCGCCGGAAAGCTCCACGATGGTATAGCGCCGTACCCGCTCGCCCAGTGCGTCAAGCAGGTCCCGCGCCAGCACGCCGGCGCCGGCGCCGAACTCCCAGACCTCGTCGGTGCCCGTGTGCGCCAGGGCCTCGCCCACCTGCCGCGCCAGCGCCTGGCCAAACAGCGGCGTGAGCTGGGGGGCGGTGACGAAATCGCTGCCCGCGCCCGCGGCACCGGTGGGCAGCGCGCCGAACTTGGGCAGCCCACTGGCGTAATAACCCAGGCCCGGGGCATACAGCGCAAGCGCCATGAAGCGGTCGAACCCGATCCACCCTCCTGCGCCCGCAATGGCCCGCGCCAGCAGGGTATGCAGGGCGGTCGTTACACTCGGGCGTTCTGTGCTCACACCCCGGATTGTCTCCGAATGTCCGCTCCCCCCGTCCCGCCGCCCCCCCGCGCCGACGCCCCGACACCCGTCGCCGCGTCCGCGCGCGTGGCGCTGGTCACGGGTGGCG
>JAEWVY010000073.1 GCA_023396625.1 Pseudomonadota bacterium
GCGCTGAACATGTCGGAGTAGATGGGCGAGCCGACGACGCGGATCTTCATGCCCTTGAGGTCGGCGGGCGACTTGATCGGGCGCTTGGAGTTGGTCAGTTCGCGGAAGCCGTTCTCGCCCCAGGCCAGCGGCACGACGCCGGACTTCTCCAGCGTCTGGAAGATCTTCTTGCCCACGTCACCCTGGGTCAGCGCGTCGATGGCGGCGTAGTCGGGCATCAGGAACGGCAGCGAGAACAGGTTGAGCTGCTTGACCTGGGGTGACCAGTTGATGGTGGAGCCGATGGCCATGTCGATTACACCCTGGCGCAGCGCGCTGAACTCGCGCGTCTGGTCGCCCTGGATCAGCGAGACGCCGGGGTAGAGCTTGATGTTGATGCGGCCCTGCGTGCGCTCCTTGACCAGATCGGCCCAGATCTTGCCGGCCATGCCCCAGGGCGTGGGCGGTGGAATCACGAGGGACATGCGGTATTCGGCCTTGTAGGCCGCCTGCGCGGTGGCCGACGTGGAAAAAGCGCCCAGGGCGGCCGCCGCGGCGACGAGCCCGACAAGGGTTCTGCGGAATTTCATGGTCCAGTCTCCTATGATTGATGAACAGAAAAGAAAAGCGGCCGGGCTCAGTAGCCCAGATGACGCGGCAGCCACAACGCCAGTTCCGGCCAGGCGATCACCGCCACCATGACCAGGAACATCGAGAACAACAGCCAGCCCACCCAGCGCACGGTTTCCTCCATGCGCACGCCGGCGATGCGGCAGGACACCATCAGGTTCACCGCCAGCGGCGGCGTGAACTGGCCCAGCGCCACCTTCAGCGTGAGGATCACGCCGAACCACACCGGGTCCCACTGGTAGTGCTGCACGATGGGCCACAGCAGCGGCACGAAAATCAGGAAGATCGACACCCCGTCGAGGAACATGCCCACGGTGATCAGCATCAGGATCAGCAGCGACAGCACGCCGTATTCCCCCAGGCCCGAGTTGACGATGGCCCGGGTGACGGGGTCGATCACGCCCAGCGTGGACAGCGAGAACGCGAAAATGCCCGCCAGCGCCACCACCAGCAGGATGATGGCCGACAGCTCGCCCGACTCGCGCAGGATGACGAACAGGTCGCGGACCTGGATGGTGCGGTGGACCACCATGCCCACGAACAACCCGTAGAACACCGCCACCACGGCGGCCTCGGTCGGCGTGAACCAGCCCGCGCGCATGCCGCCGAGGATCAGCACCGGCGCGGCCAGCCCCCAGGAGGCCTCACGCAGGCTGCGCCAGAACGGGGGGCGCGGCAGGCTCGATTCCAGTGCCCCCATCTTGTGCTTGCGCGCCAGCAGCACGGTCGGGAGGATCAGCGCCAGCCCCGCCAGGACGCCGGGCACCATGCCCGCGGCGAACAGTGCCGGCACCGAAGCCCCCGGCACGAGCACCGAGTAGACGATGAAGGCCACGGACGGCGGAATCAGGATGTCGGTCGCGGCGGCGGCGCCCACCACGCTGGCCGAAAACGCCGCCGGATAGCCGGCGCGCGACATGGCGGCGATCATCACGCCGCCCACGGCCGCCGCATTGGCCGGGCCCGACCCCGAGATGCCCCCCAGGAACATGGCCACCACGATCGCCACCAGCGGCAACATGCCCGGGCCGCGCCCGACGATGGCCACGGCGAAGTTGACCAGCCGCAGCGCCACGCCCGAGCGGTCGAAGATCGAGCCGACCAGCACGAACATCGGAATCGCCAGCAGCGGGTACTTGCCCAGACCCGCGTAGAAATTCTGCGGCACGGCCAGCAGGCCGAACCACTGCGCGTCGGCGTTGGCCAGCGCGATGCAGCCGGCACCGGCCAGACCCAGCGCCGCGCCGATGGGCACGCCCATCAACATCATGAGCAGGAAGGCGACGAACAGCAAGGTGGCGATCATGCGCGGCGCCCCCGGCGGATGAACAGGCCCAGGGCCCGCCCCGCGATGGCCACCGACATCACCGGCAGCCAGATCGTGTACCACCACTGCGGCACGCCGATGCCCGGCGAGGTCTCGCCGAAGCGGATGTCGTCCCACACCACCCGCGTGCTGAGCACGGCGATCAGGGCGAACAGCAGGAACACCATCAGCGCGCCGAAACGCGCCAGCATGCGCTGGCGCTCGGGCGAGCCGCTGTCGGCGAAGAATTCGATGCGGATCTGGCGGTTGCGCGCCACCGAGGCCGAACCCGCCACCAGCGCCAGCACGATCATCAGGAACACCGAGAACTCCTCGGTCCAGGCGAAGGACTGGCTGGTGAAGTAGCGCACCAGCACATTGGCGAAGGTGATCAGCGCGAGCAGTCCCATGACGATGACAGTGAGCCAGTCCTCGATCTTGAGCGGGACGACGGTGACCTCGTCCTGCGCGGCCGGGTCCGGCACTTCAAGAGGCAGATGGGTGGGTTCGTGGGGAAGGTGCATGGCAGGAGAATCAGTTTAGAAGCGCCCGTCCGGGGCGGCTATCGGGACATACCTCATGTCGCCAGGGTCAAGGCGTGCGCCGGGCCCGTGGGGCGGGTCAGGCCACCATGGCGCGCACGGCGTCGGCCACGGCGTCGGCACCAATGCGCGACTGCGCCTCCAGCACGGGCGCGTACCCCACCGGAATGCGCGGCGCGCCCAGGCGCCTGACCCGGCAACCGGTGGCCTCGGCGGCGCTGGCCGCGATCTCGGCGCCGAAGCCGGCGGCCTGGATGGCTTCGTGCACCACCAGCAGGCGGCCGGTCCGGGCGCAGGAGGTGAGCACACACTCCCGGTCCCATGGCCAGATGGTGCGCAGGTCGATCAATTCCACGTCGATGCCTTCTTGGGCCAGCATGTCGCAGGCCTGGGCGCACACCTGGGCCTGGCGGCTCCAGCTCACCAGCGTCAGCGCCGTGCCGTTGCGACGCACCGCCGCCCGGCCCAGCGGCAGCGCCAGCGACTCGTCGACCGCGCCCTGCGTGCCCCACAGCGTCTTGTGCTCGATGTAAATCACCGGATCGCCCGAGCGCAGCGCGGCGCGCAGCAGCGAATAGTTGTCCTGCGGCGAGCCGGGGCAGACCACCGCCACGCCCGGCAGGTGGGCGAACCAGGCTTCGAGCGACTGCGAATGCTGCGCGGCGGACGCATCCCAGATGCCGCCCGGCATGCGCGCCACCAGCGGCACGCGGCCCTGGCCGCCGAACATGAAACGGTTTTTCGCGGCCTGGTTGACGATCTCGTCCATGCCGCACAGCGCGAAATCCACCACGCGCATCTCCACCACCGGCCGCAGCCCGGCCAGCGCCATGCCCACGCCCGCGCCCATGATGGCGGCTTCGCTGATGGGGGTGTCGATCACGCGGCGCGCGCCGAATTCGTCCTGCAGCCCGGCGTACTGGCCGAAGATGCCGCCGCGACCCACGTCTTCGCCCAGCACCACCACGTGGGGGTCCTGCGCCATCTCGCGCCGCACCGCCAGCGCGGCGGCCTGCGCGTAGCTCATCGTGGGCGCGGTGGTGGCCGCTGTGGTTGTGTTCAGAACCATGCGCCCTCCCCCGTGGACTGCACGTCGGTGAAGGCGGCGCCGGGTTCGGGCCAGGGCGCGGCGTCTGCGGCGGCCAGCGCCGCTTCCACCTCGGCCTGGGCCTGGGCGTCGAGCGTGTCGAGCATGCGGGCGTCGTGTCCCCGGGCGACGAAGCGCTCGCGCAGCCGCGCCACCGGGTCCGTCAGCAACGCGGCGGCCAGTTCGCGCGGGTCGCGGTAGGCGGCCGGGTCCACCGAGACGTGGCCCTTGACGCGGTAGGTCAGCGCGTGCAGCAGGCGCGGGCCCTGGCCGGCGCGCACCTGCGCCACCAGCGCGGCGGCGGCGTCATGCACCTCGACCACGTCGTTGCCGTCGACCTGCGTGGCCGCGATGTCCAGCGCCAACGCCCGCGCCGAGGCCCCGGCCCCGGCGGTCATGGGCGCGCTGGCGGTGGTGGCGCTCCAGCGGTTGTCCTCGCAGACGAACAGCACGGGCAGCGCGAACACCTTGGCCCAGTTCAGGGCTTCGAGGAACGGCCCCCGGTTGATGGCGCCGTCGCCGAAGAAACACACGGTGATGGCGTCGCGCCCCAGCAGCTGCTGCGCATGCGCGGCGCCCGCGGCGATCGGCAGGCCGGCGGCCACCACGCCGTTGGCGCCCAGCATGCCGACGGAGAAATCCGCGATGTGCATGGACCCGCCCTTGCCGCCGTTGAACCCCGTGGCCTTGCCGAACAGCTCGGCCATCATGCGCGTCATGTCCGCGCCCTTGGCCAGCGTGTGCCCGTGGCCGCGGTGGGTGGATGTCAGGTAGTCGGTGGGCCGCAGATGCGCGCAAACCCCGGTGGGCACGGCTTCCTGGCCGGTGGACAGGTGCAGCGGCCCCCGCACGCGCGCTGTGCCCGCGGCGCTTTGCCCATAGGCGCTGACGCCGCCCTGGCTGGCAATCTCCGCGGCGTTCTCGAAGGCGCGGATGCGCACCATCGTGCGGTACAGGCCCGCCAGCGTGGCC
>JAEWVY010000105.1 GCA_023396625.1 Pseudomonadota bacterium
CAACTGGCCGAGGTGTTCCGGGCCTTGGGCGACGCCACCCGCCTGCAGCTGATCGCCATGCTGTGCGCGGGTGGCGCGCTCTCCATCACCCAGTTGACCACCCACACGCACATCACCCGCCAGGCGGTCACCAAGCACCTGCGGGTGCTGGCCGAAGCCGGGCTGGTGCATGACCTGAAAATCGGCCGCGAACGGCGCTGGCAATTCGCGCCGGCACAGATCGAGGAAGCCCGCGATGCGCTGGAACTCATTGCACGCCAATGGGACCAGGCCCTGGTCAGGCTGAAGGTTTTCGTGGAAAACGACGCGGACCCGCGATTCCCCGGCCGCCAGGCGGGACCGTAACCCTGCTGTCAAGAACAGGGCGTACCTTCCGCACACCCGCCGCCGGACGCCCCGACCGGTGCGCTGCACCCTTGCCACCCTTGCCCGCCCCAGGGCGAAGGGCGGCGGGGGATAATCGTCCCATTTTGCAACCGCAAGCGACCACATGGCGTTTCCCGCGTCAGGCCGCGCGCCTGGAACTTCAGGAAAACCATGAAACGTGTAGATGACTTCCGCCTGCGTCTCGGCAACCGGGAAGTGGTGCCCATCGTGGTCGGTGGCATGGGCGTGGACATCTCGACAGCCGAACTGGCCCTCGAGGCCGCCCGTCTGGGAGGGATCGGCCACATCTCCGACGCCATGGTGCATGACGTTTCCGACCGCCGTTTCGACACCGATTTCGTCAAGGAAAAGACTCGGCTCTACAAATACAACATCGACAACAGCGACAAGACCCTGGTCAAGTTCCACCTCGGCCAGCTCGCGGAGGCCACCGCGCTGCACGTCGGCCGCACCATGGAAGCCAAGCGCGGCGACGGCATGATCTTCGTCAACTGCATGGAAAAGCTGACGATGAACGGCCCGGCCGAAACGCTGCGCGTGCGGCTGGCTTCGGCACTGGACGCCGGCATCGACGGCATCACGCTGAGCGCCGGCCTGCACCTGGGTTCGTTCGCGCTGATCGAGGACCATCCGCGCTTTCGCGACGCCAAGCTCGGCGTGATCGTCTCTTCGCTGCGGGCGCTGCAGCTGTTCCTGCGCAAGAACGCGCGCCTGAACCGCCTGCCGGACTTCGTCGTCATCGAAGGCCCCCTGGCCGGAGGTCACCTGGGGTTCGGCATGGACTGGGCGCAATACGACCTGCACACCATCGTGGCCGAGATCGCGGCTTGGCTCAAGCAGGAGGACCTGTCCATTCCGCTGATCGCGGCGGGTGGCATCTTCACCGGCAGCGACGCCGTGTCCTTCCTGGAACACGGGGCGCAGGCCGTGCAGGTGGCCACGCGCTTCACCGTCACGCACGAATGCGGCCTGCCCGACGACACCAAGCAGGCGTATTTCCAGGCCAACGAGGAAGACATCGAGGTCAACACCATTTCCCCGACCGGCTACCCGATGCGCATGCTCAAGAGCTCGCCCGCCATCGGCTCGGGCATTCGGCCCGGCTGCGAGTCCTATGGCTATCTGCTGGACGCCAAGGGCCGCTGCGCCTACATCGATGCCTACAACCGGGAGGTCAGTGCCCACCCGGACTCAAAAACCATTGTGGTGATGGACAAGACCTGCCTGTGCACGCACATGCGCAATTTCAAGTGCTGGACCTGTGGCCACACCACCTATCGCCTCAAGGACACCACGCGCCGCAAGGCCGACGGCACCTACGAGGTCCTGAGCGCGGAGCACGTGTTCCGCGACTACCTGCTCAGCGTGGACCAGCAGATCGCGCTGCCGGCCTGAGCGCGGCCGGGCACCGCGCAAGCGTGCCGCTCAGGGACGGACGACGACCTCGTTCCTGACCGCCTTCACGCCATTCACGCCGCGGGCAATCCGCTCGGCCATGGCCTTTTCGTCGGCATTTTTGGCGAAGCCGGACAGCAGGACCGTTCCGTTCAGGGTTTCCACGCTGATCGCGGTGGCAGACACCTGGGTGTTGTCGACAAAGCGCGCCTTGATCTGGGTCGTGATCGTGGTGTCGTCGATGTAGGCGCCCACGGTTTCCTGGCCGCGGTGGACCGCGCAACCCGGCGCGGCCAACACGGTCAGGGCCGCAAAGGCGGCGGCAAGCAACAAATGCGAGCGCATGGTGGGTTTCCTTTCAAAAAGCAGGGTATCGTGCCCTGGGGTTCAGCCGGGCGACCACCGGCCGGCACGTCACGCAGGGTACAGCGGGTCCGCGCCGCCGGCAAGCGGCCAGGGCCGGCGGCTTCCCGCGAACGGCTCGAGCCCCGGCCGACACCTTCGCACGGGCGGCACGACCCCGTGGCCCCCGGCAGCCATCAGGCCTCCAGCACCCGCACCTTGACGGTTTTGCCCTTGATGCGGCCGGCGCTGAGGCGACGGGCAGCCTCGTGGGCGATGGCCCGGTCCACGGCCACGTAGGTGGACCATTCGTTGACGTTGATCTTGCCCACCTGCTCCCGGGTGTAGCCCAGGTCGGCCGTCAAAGCGCCGAGCACGTCGCCGGGACGGATCTTTTCCTTGCGCCCGCCCTGGATATGCAAGGTCATCATGGGCGGCACCAGCGGGCCACCGCCCGCGGGGGTCAACTCGTCCAGCGGATGCCATTGCGACTCACGGCCTTGCGCCGGCTCGATGCGGCCCACGTAACCCATCTCGGGCAGGCTGGCCAGATTCAGCACCAGCCCGGCCTCGCCGGCGCGGCCGGTGCGACCGATGCGGTGGATGTGCACCTCGGGGTCGGGCGTGACATCCACGTTGATCACCGCGGCCAGGTTCGCGATGTCCAGCCCGCGCGCGGCCACGTCGGTGGCCACCAGCACCGAGCAGCTGCGGTTGGCGAACTGCGTCAGCACCTGATCGCGCTCGCGCTGCTCCAGCTCGCCGAACAAGGCCTGCGCGGAAAAGCCCTGCGCCCGCAGCACGGCCACGAGGTCGCGGCACTGCGCCTTGGTGTTGCAGAACGCCAGGGCGCTGGCCGGGCGAAAGTGGTCGAGCAACCGGCCCACGGTGTGCAGGCGCTGGACATCGGTCACTTCGTACCAGCGTTGCACGATCCGGCCTTCGGCATGCTGGACCTCGACCTTGACGGTCAGGGGCTCGCGCATGAACTGGCCGGCCAGCCTCGCAATGCCTTCGGGGTAGGTGGCCGAGAACAGCAGGGTCTGGCGCGCCTTGGGGCACCGCTGCGCCACTTTGGCGATGTCGTCGTGGAATCCCATGTCGAGCATGCGGTCGGCTTCGTCCAGCACCAGGGTGTTGAGCGCGTCGAGCCGAAGGCTCTCCCGCTCCAGGTGGTCCATGACACGGCCGGGCGTGCCCACGACGATGTGGGCGCCGTGTTCCAGCGTGGCGAGCTGGCCACGCAGCGGCACACCGCCGCAGAGTGTGACCACCTTGATGTTGTCTTCGGCGCGTGCGAGACGCCGGACCTCGGTCGTCACCTGGTCGGCCAGCTCACGCGTGGGGCACAGCACCAGGGCCTGCACGGCAAAGCGGCGCGGGTTCAGGTTCGCCAGCAGGGCCAGCGCGAAGGCGGCGGTCTTGCCACTGCCGGTCCTGGCCTGAGCGATCAGGTCCCGGCCAAGCAGGGCGGCGGGCAGGGTCGCGGCCTGGAT
>JAEWVY010000111.1 GCA_023396625.1 Pseudomonadota bacterium
ATTCAGACTACCGGTGGCGGCACCACTGAGCTCGCCAGACGTGGTGGCGGATGCCGTGCGCGTGCCCGTGCCACTCTCGTGCGGCCAGGTGATGGTGAGCGTGCCCGGCTGAACGCTCTTGCCGTCAGGCGGGGCAAGCTGCAAGGCCTGTGATGCCTTGAGGACGATGGTCGGCTGCTGCATTTCCTGCGTTGGCACGTTCCAAGTCAAGATCAAGGACGAGCCCACATCGGGAAGCGCCCCCAATGTCACAACGAACGCCCCGGTGTTTTTATTGAAGGTGCCCGCGCCGTAGCTGGCATCCAGCCCTTTGAGGGAACCGTTACCACCATCCGACAGCACGTACCAGCGGCCCTGTGCCATGTAGCTGATGGAAAGCGTGGCCGTGGGCTATCAGGTGCTGGACGGTGTCGAACCACCCGTGGCCATTGCTGCCGTCGCGCCCGTCCGCGCGATCAGCCCGTCGAGCCGGGGCATCACCGTCCGAGTAAAAAAATCGGCGTTGACCTCGATCACCTTGGCCGCCAGCAGGATGGCCTCATCGGCAGCCAGCTCATCGACCCACGGGCGCGGTTTTCCGACGGCGATGGACACTGCTGTCAGCAGGTCGTCGCCCCGCTCGCCGAACAGCGCCAGCCAGTCGATGCCATCGCCGCCGATCTGCTGAATCACTGGCGTGATCGCACGCAGGAAGGCAGGCATCTGGCCGACCTTGAGCGGTTTGATCGCCAGCGGCTCGCCATCAATGACCAATTCCACCGCCTGCGGGATGAGGGTTTCCAGATCACTCATGGCAGCCCCATCACAGTTGCACGATGCGGCCAAACTGGCCCAGCACCGCGTCATAAGGCTTGGTAGTGTCGGCCAGGAGCGAGCCTTCCAGCTCGAATTTGTTGTACTCGTCCGAGATGAAGGAGATCTCCTTCAAGGGATCGAAGGCCACGCGGTACAGCTCCACCAGCACCTTGGCGTTGCCCTGCGCGGTGTTGATGCCTTCCAGCCGCAGGTAACGCTCGGGCAGTGCCTGCGTGAAGATGCCGATTTCGGTGGCCACGCCGTAGCTATAGGCTGCCTTGAACGGCGCAGTCAGGCCCGTGGTGTCCAGGAACTGGACGGCACCAAAGTCCAGATCGGCGGTGTAGTGGGTGCCCGCCGTGAGAGTCGCGGGCGTGCTTGCCGAGTCGGTTACCACCAGCGCGGACACCTTGGGATGGGCCAGGAAGTAGCGGTCACCCACCACCGGTACGGCACCGCCGATAGGCTCTGCAGTGACCGTCCCACCTGATCCGGTGACGTGGTTCCCGTAGAGCGCCAAAGCCAGGTTCTCCTTGGTGAACTCCTCGATGGTGAGGTTCACCGTGGCCGACTTCTGCTTGACCATCCGGTGGTCGAGCGAGCGTTGACCGGTCTGGCTCTCGTAGTGCTCCAGCACGTCGGTCTTGAGCGAGAGTTTGAGCTCGGCGACGTTGCCAGGCGAGCGTACTTCGATGGGCAGGCCGGATTCGTCGCGCTTGCCGAGGAATACGCGGCCCTGAAAACTGGCGTAGGTGCTCATGATTTGGACTCCTTGCGTTGGGTGGTAATGGGGCGAATGGGTTCGATGGATATGCCGTCGCCTTCGGGCTGCGGTACGGGAGCAGACTGGCGATCGTGGCGGGCGATGCCGTTAGCGATAAGCCAGTCGGCAGTGCTGCCATCCACATCGAGCCGTTCGCCCGCCTTGTGGGCTTGGCCAGCGTGGGTGTGCGGGTGGGTGAGAACGATGGAGGTCATGGGTTTCATCCCCTGGCTGAAAGGTCGCTATCGAGCGTTCGGTAAGTGATCGCGTAGCGCGCGGGGATCGTGGCGGCCACCGCATCGGCGTCCTCGACGTCCCACTCGCATTCCTGCTCGCGGATGCCCAGGGCAAGACCACCCAGATTCCGGTCGGCCATCAGCGCGGCGTGGGCGGCGGTGAGCAGCCGGTCGGCTTCTGTCTCTGGAATTGCGGGAGGCACCGCGCGGGCGAGCGCGACCAGGCGCACCGTGAGCTCGCGCGTTACGCGGTCGTTGGCGCGCTCGGTGATCGACTCGGACTCGGGGAACACCACCAGTGCCGGGCAAAGTTCGCGGCTGATGGCCACCGTGGGCGAGCGGTGCAGCGTGGCCCCGAGCGTTTCCACCGGCGTGCGGACAGCCGCCATCACCGCGAGCAGGATCTGTTCGCGGATTGAGTTTCCACACATGGCGCTAGACCCGGACGAGCTGTGCGCACATTTCCGAGCCGTCGCCCACGGCCCGGGTGCTGCGCACCTGATAAATCACACCATCGATCTCGACCGTGTCGCGCGCAGCCAGACCTCGGAGGACCGATGCCGGGTACGAAATCTGGTAGTCGGTGGTCGATGCCAGCCCATCGAAGACGGTGTCATCTGGCGCCGTGAAGCCGACCGCGTGGGTCTGCGATGGCGAGCCATCGGCAGGCTGCCACCGGCAGTCGCGCAGCAGGCCCGCGTTCAAGGCGGCGGCGTAGACCTGTTCAACGAGGCCCATCACGCCGCCACCACCTTCACGAGCACGCCAGGGCGATGGCACATCGGCAGCGGGTTGGACTGCGTGTGCAGGTCGGTGCCCCGGTCGAACTTGCGCGGCTCCTGCTTGGCGTACAGAGGCTGGCCCAGCGTGTTAACCGTTTCATTGAAGTCGGCGGGCGCGAAATAGGTACCGAAGGTGTCTATGGTGCCGGTCGGGAATGCGTGGGCTTCGCCCGCAGCAATGAAACGGCGAACGACTGTGTTCTCGCCGACTTTCGCAACGGCTTTGCCCCGGTATTCCTCGAAGGTGATGCCGCCATAAGTGAAGCCTCGGCGCACATCGTTGATCAGGATCGCGCCATTCTGCCAATTGGCATAAGCTGTTTTTACCGTCGGGTGGGCAATCAGTGCCGCGAAGAATTCCTGCGAACACAACACATGAACGCCAGTCGAGAACTCGCCGCTGAGACCTTCTTCGATCGCTGCTGCCGTGGCGATGCAGGCGCCTTTGACATCACCTTTCTCGTTAGAAAACGGGAAATTGATGGTGGTCTGATTGATTTCGAAGGCATCGAACAAATCAACCAGTTCGCTACCATCCGCGTCGAGGATTACACCCTTAAGCGCACCCATGCGCAGATGTTCCAAGGTGATCGCGTGCTTGTTACGCATCGTTTCCAGATGGCGCGCGACAACGTTGGCGATGGATTCGGTTTCCGTTTCTGAACCAAACGCGCGCAGACCTTGCACTTCTTCTGGCAGCACCACGTCGTCATGCGGGATGTGCGGCACGACGAAGGACCGCAGCTTGCGCTTTCCGCGCACGCCAACCGTGCCGGGCGAGCCAGGCGGCAGCGTGGGTAGCAGGTTGAGCACGCCGTTCATTTCCTCCACGACGATCTGGCGCTGGCGTACCGGTTTGGGCGGCATCAGGTTCAGTTCTTCCAGACGGCCGTAGCGGTTGGGCAGGATGTTGATGGCGGCCGTGAGCGCAGCCATCGAGAAGGCGGGATTGCTGAAGGGGTTGTTCATGGTCATGCTCCTTGACGGACGAGGACGCCAAGCGCCTTGAGCTGGGCGATGGCCGAAGCCTTCTCGGCAGCGGTGATGGCTTCGGGCCACTGCAGTGCGTGGTCGGCGACGATGGCGTGACGCGCGACGACGAGGCCGTCATCACGCTCCAGCAGCGTGGCGTCGCAGGTCTGCAACAGCACACCGGCGGCGACCTGAGATCCGTCATCCGTGGACGGGTCGAGTTGCTTGTATTTGCCACTGCTGGTGACGATGCCGAGCACCGTGCCCAGAGGCAGGTTCTGGCCTGCAGCCACGGTGACACGGTCGCGCGAGTACAGGTTGGGCGCTTCGTACTTGAGCAAATCACCCAGATTCAGCGGTTCGGTGAAGGTGGACATTTCAGATCTCCTTTTTGGTGGACCGCGCCGCAATCTGCTTGGCGGCATCGATTAGCGGATTGCTGGCCGCAGGGCGCGCGGCGTCGGGTGCAATGCAGCTGGTGATTTCGGGACTGGCGTCGGCTTGGGCGACCAGGAGTTGGTTGCGCACCTTGGTGGGTGAGGTCTGGGCTTCAAGAAAGCCCGCGATCAGGTCGGCGCGGCCAGCCAACTGGCAGGTCTGCGCGATCTCGATGGCCTCAAGCACGCTCAACGTGGCGGCGGCGGGCGATGGAAGAAGGCTGCCAGCAGAATCAGCAAGAGGCCGATCAAGTGCAGCGGTGTCGGATCGTTCATTCATCAATGACTCCTTGGGGTGGTTGCTGAGAAAGCCCGCCCGCGCGGCCACGGCCACCGGAGTCGGGTTGGGGGAAAGGGATGCGAGCAACTGCGCCAGCGCGTCGTCGAAGGTTCCGACGGCATCGGCAAGGCCCATGGCGACGGCGGCCTGCCCGAAGAACAGACCAGCCTCGGTGTCGCGCACTGCAGACGCCTCGATGCGACGGTGACGGGCCACCGTCTCGATGAACAAGCCGTAGATACGATTGACCTCGGCCTTGAGGAAGGCGTGGGCCTCGCTGGAGATCGGCTCGTGAGGGTTGAGGTCGTTCTTGCGATCGCCCGCGAACACTGCGGTGTAGTGAACGCCGTCCTGGGCGTCCTTCTCGGACTGGTCGACGTGCATGGCAATGACGCCAATCGAGCCAACGCCACCGGTGCGCGAGACGAACACCCGGCTGGCGGCGGACGCCAGCGCGTAGGCGGCCGAGAAGGCCATGTCGTTGGCCACGGCCCAAACTGGCTTGATCTGGCTGGCCGCCCGGATGCGGTCGGCCAGATCGAACACGCCGCCCGACTCGCCACCCGGGGAATCGATGTCGAGCAGGATGGCGGACACCGCCGGATTGCCAATGGCGGCGTCCAGTTGCCCGGCGATACCGGCGTAACTGGTCAGACCAGATTCGGCCTCCAGCCCCACGGTGCGGCGCACCAGCGTGCCGTGGATCGGAATGACGGCTACACCGGGCGGCGATCCGGATGCGGCGCTGCTATCACGTTGGGGCGGCGTGTAGCCAGGGGTGGTGGCCAGATCGGCAAGACCGACCCGGGTGCCGAGCACGGCCAGGATCACGTCGAGTTTTGGGCGATGGATGGCCAGCGGCACGCCAAAGAGGCGCGCCGCCAGATGCGGCAGCAAGGTCATGGGAAGTCCTTCAGGCAGTCGAAGTGCTGCCAGGTGTGACGGTGGCGCTTTCGGTAGCGGCAGCGTTGCGATTGGGTTCCGCGCTGCCGCCGTCTTTGGACGTGTAACGAGGGTCGGAATCGAAGATCAGGCCGAGGTCGTCGGCGCGCTGGTTGTCGGCGGCGATCTCACGGTCCACGTCCTCCGCGTCGTAGCCGTTGGCCGAGATGGCTTCCGAGCGCGACATCAAGCCCGCACGGATGGCCAGCAACATCGCCTTGAACTCCTTCTCCGGATCGACCCACTGCCAGCCCTGGGGAATCCATTTCACAGCGATGTATTGGCGACGACGAGCAGGCCCACCTCGTGTAAAGCCGCGCGCGTCGAGCGCTCCCGCGAGCACCGCCTGCTTCATCCAGGCCGCCCACACCGGGCGGCACAGTTGATGCACCAGCACCCCGTGCTGCACCATCTCGCAGCGACGCCGGAACTCCAGCATTCCGGCGCGGATGGATGAGTAGTTCACGCCGGTTAGATCGCCCGTCAACTGCTCGTAGGTGATACCGATGGCGGCGGCGACGGCGCGAAACTGCGTGCGCAGGAACTCAGAGTACGAACCGCCCACGTCGGCAGGATCGGAGAACTTGATGTCTTCGCCAGGCTCCAGAATCTGTAGCGTTCCTGGCTCAAGCCCGGCGAGCGCAATCCCGTCGGCGTCGGCTGCGCCTTCGCCCATCAGGTTGTCCTCTGGGTTGGCGCGCGTGACAAAGCCCGCAAACATCGCGGCGGTTTTCTTGCGCACCAGCTCGGCATCGTCGTACTGGTCGAGCTCGTTGAGCTTGACCAGCGCCCGGGACAACCAGGGCTCACCCCGTATCTGGCCCGGGCGCAGCACGCGGAACAGGTGGATGATTTCCTTCGCATCGATGCGCACCGTGTCCATCCCGCCCTGGCCCGACATCGGGGCCAGGCGACCGTCTTCAGGATGGGATTTATAGAGGTGGTAGGCCACTCGACGGCCCAGGCTGTCGAACTCGATGCCGGAGCGCACGACATTGCCCGAGGGTAAATCGGTATTCAGATGGATAGGCAAGTGCTCGGGCTCCAGCAACTGGAGCTGCAGTGGCACCACCAGGCCATCCTCGGGTCGGCGCGGCCGCAGGCGGATCAGGCATTCACCGCCTTCGAGCATGGCCCGGCACGCCAGCGCCTGCAGGCCGTAGAAGTCGGTCTGTCCTGCTGCGTCGGCCTCTTCGACCCAATCGCGCCATAGTGCTTGCACCTCGGTCTTGAAGCGCTCGTCGCCAGACAAGCTCTGCGGTTTGATGCCGGTGCCGACCGCGTTGGCCACGAAGGCTTCGATACCCGCCTGCGCCCAGGCATTGCGCCGCACCAGGTCACGGCTCTTGATGCGCAACTCGCTACTGGTGGCCAGCATCGCGGCCACTGCGCCAGGGTTGCCCGGCATCCACGCCAGCGAGCGACGGCCACGACCTGCGGCTTCGTGGGCGGGCTGCTGGCCAAACAGGCTGCGAATTTTCGAGTACCAGGCCATCAGAAGCCCTTCGCAGTCGTGACGCGGATCTGGCGCTTTGGGCTCGCCCCGGCGTTGCGGGAGATCTCTGCCTCGACCGTGCGAATCGCAGCCTGCAGTTCGTCGACGCTGCGGTACTCGACTGTCTTGTCGCCGAAGCTCACGCGCCGCTCGCCGGTCGCAAGGGCACGTTTGAGAGCATCGAGTTGGGTGGTGGTGTAACTCACGGTGTCCTCATCTCGTCAGCCAGCGGCTTTTGATCACGCGCCTGCTGGTGTTGCGGTTGCCAGAAACAGCAAGGCCACCGCTGGGGGTGGCCTCGTTCAATTCGATGTCGTGAATGGGCAGTGGCTCATCCGGTGGGGGCGCAACCCCCAGTTGCCGCTCCAACTCCCGCCAGTGGCGTTCCTCGAAGCGATCCAATCCCGCACTGGACGCAGCCGCGCGGGCGTAGACATAGCAGTCGAGCGCTTCGTTGCGCTCGCGCATCTTTTGCCACTCGCGCACCGGGAAGCCGTTGCGGTCGCGGCGGGTGATCAGTTGCTCGGCGCAGAGCTGCTGGATGAACTCGGCGTCGATCTTGGGCAGGTGGACGAACCCGGCCGGAAACACCGGGGTCAGACCGTCCTCGCCCACATCCGCGCTCTTGCGCAGGTTGTTGTAGAACTCCAACTTGGCGATACCGACCGCCACCGTGAACACCTTGATGCCCCGGCGCAGCTTCTTGCCGCCCTGCGAGACATCGATGGCCGTCGGCGTGCCGATCAGGGCAGCACCGCGTGGCACGCCCTTGACCGCCATCACGCGCGGATCGTGGCAGGCGCGCACAAAGGCGTAGGCCTCCTGCGTGGCAAAGCCGGTGTCCAGCGCGAAACGCGCCAGTGGCATCTGTGCTCCGCAAGCGTGCGTCCAGTTCTCGGCCAGCATCGCGGCCAGCGCCTTCCACACCGCATCCCGTGCGGTATCGCCCATCAGAACGCGGTGCTCGATGAGCCAGGACTCCTTGCCGCGCCCAAAGGCCCAGATCGAGGCTTCGATGCGATCCTTCTGGACATCGGCCGCGCCCACCAGCAGCAGGCCGCCCAGTGGCACGGTGCCCAGCCGATAGTCCTCCCGGCGCTCGACCAGCCGTTGCCAGTCTGGCGCTTCGCCTTCCTCGACCCAGGTCTCGCCCAGCTCGGTGTTCTTGAAAGTCTTGATCGCAGCCGCCGATCCCGACTCCTTGTTGACGGCGGCTTCCCACGCGGCAGCGATGTCACGCCAGGATCGCCAGCCCACGGGGCTGTACAGCGACGACAGGTGAAAGCCAGCCGTCTTGCCCTGTGCCATCGAGCGCCATTTGCCGCGCTCCAACATCCACGTCTTGTGATGCTCGGAAATCGCGGTGTCGCACGATTCGCAGATGTAGGCGGCGGTTTCAGGTTGCCCCTTGTCCCAGCGCAGTTGCTCGAAGCGCAACCACTGCGGGTGGTTGCAGTGTGGGCACGGCACGAAGTAGCGGCGCTGGTCGCTGGCCTCGTATTCGCGTTCGATGGCCGAGCCCCCCGAGATCGTCGGCGTCGACACGATAAAGATCTTGCGCCTGGCAAAGGTGCGCGTGCGCGCCTCGGCCAGCGAGATCGCGTCGCCTTCGCCCTCGACGTCCAGGGGGTAGCCGTCCACCTCGTCGAGGAACAGGTAGCGCACCGGCATCGAGCGCAAGCCCACCGCACTGTTGGCACCGGTCATCACCAGCACGCCACCCCGGAACTCCTTGGCCAGGATCGTGTTGCCCGAGTCGCGGCTGCGCGCCGGTGCGATCAGTTCGGCCAACGCGGCTGACTCCTCGATCAGCGGATCGATCCGCTGCTTGGAGTTGCGCTTGGCCATCTCCACCGTCGGCCAGACGGCCATCATGGGACCCGGCGCGTGATGGATGACGTAGCCGATCCAGTTGCTGCCCATTTCGGTGGCGCCGAGTTGGGCGGCTTTCATGAACACCACCCGCTCGACCGGAGATGTCGGCGACAGGCAATCCATGATCGCCTTCAGGTACGGCGTGCGGCTGGTGCGCCAGCGTCCCGGCTCGGCAGACGCTTTGCTGGAAAGCATCCGGTGCCGGTCTGACCATTCAGATACGGTGAGCAGTGGGTCGGGAGTGATCCCGTCGCGCCACGCCCGTTCGATTTCCTGCGCGCCTTCGTAGTCCATCGTCATCCATCCCAGG
>JAEWVY010000112.1 GCA_023396625.1 Pseudomonadota bacterium
GTACCGCCTGTTCCGCTGCCACACCATCATGAACTGCGTCGACGTCTGCCCCAAGGGCCTGAACCCCACCAAGGCCATCGGCAAGATCAAGGAAATGATGGTGCTTCGCACGATCTGAGGCTTCGGGCCGTGATCTCCACGTTTCTGGAACAAGGTTCGCCTGACGCGCCACTCGGCGCGCGGGACTTGAGCAAGCTGCGCTGGCGCTGCCGTCGCGGCCTGCTCGAGAACGACCTGTTCATCGAAAAATTCTTCGCTCGCCATGCCGAAACACTGACCCTGCGCCAGGCGCGCGGTCTGAACGCCCTGATGGATCTGGCGGACAACGATCTGCTGGACCTGCTGCTGCGCCGCAAGGAGCCCGGCGCGGACATGGCGGCGAGCGAAGTCAGTGAAGTGCTGGAGATGCTGCGCCGCGCAAGCGCGTCGGGCGTCACCGGTTGATGGGTCAACCACTTTAGGAAACTTGAAATGAAACTAGCCGACAACAAAGCCACCCTGTCGTTCAGCAACGGCAGCCCCAGCGTGGACCTGCCCGTGTACCAGGGCAGCATTGGCCCCGACGTCATCGACATCCGCAAGCTCTACGCCCAGACAGGCATGTTCACCTACGATCCGGGCTTCCTGTCGACCGCGTCGTGCCAGTCCGCCATCACCTACATCGACGGCGACAAGGGCGAACTGCTGTACCGCGGCTACCCCATCGAGCAATTGGCCACGCAGTGCGACTACCTGGACACCTGCCACCTGCTGCTCAAGGGTGAACTGCCCAATGGCAAGCAGCGCGGCGATTTCCACAAGCTCATCATCAACCACACGATGGTGAACGAGCAGATGCAGTTCTTCCTGCGCGGCTTCCGGCGTGACGCCCACCCGATGGCGGTGCTGACCGGCCTGGTCGGCGCGCTGTCGGCCTTCTACCACGACAGCACGGACATCAACAACCCGGAGCACCGGGAAATCGCGGCCATCCGCCTCATCGCCAAGATGCCCACGCTGGTCGCCATGGCCTACAAGTACGGCATCGGCCAGCCTTACATGTACCCGCGCAACGACCTGAGCTACGCTGGCAACTTCCTGCGCATGATGTTCGGCACACCGTGCGAGGACTACAAGGTCAACCCCGTGCTCGAACGCGCCCTGGACCGCATCTTCATCCTGCACGCCGACCACGAGCAGAACGCCTCCACGTCCACCGTGCGCCTGTGCGGTTCGTCGGGCACCAACCCGTTCGCCGCCATCGCCGCCGGCGTGGCCTGCCTGTGGGGCCCGGCACACGGCGGCGCCAACGAAGCCTGCCTGAACATGCTGGAAGACATCCAGCGCCAGGGCGGTGTGTCCAAGGTCGGCGAGTTCATGGAGAAGGTCAAGGACAAGAACTCCGGGGTCAAGCTCATGGGCTTCGGCCACCGCGTGTACAAGAACTACGACCCCCGCGCCAAGCTGATGCAGGAGACCTGCAACGAGGTGCTGGCCGAGCTGGGTCTGGAGAACGACCCGCTGTTCAAACTGGCCAAGGAACTCGAAAAAATCGCCCTGGAGGACGACTACTTCGTGCAGCGCAAGCTCTACCCGAACGTCGATTTCTACTCCGGCATCGTGCAGCGCGCCATCGGCATCCCGGTCAGCCTGTTCACCGGCATCTTCGCGCTGGCCCGCACCGTGGGCTGGATCGCCCAGCTCAACGAGATGCTGGCCGACTCCGAGTACAAGATCGGTCGCCCGCGTCAGTTGTTCACCGGCTCGCCGGTCCGCAACGTCAAACCCCTGGAACAACGTTAAGGCGTCAGACGACCATTCACCGCCTGCCTGCGCCCGCCTGGTCTCACGATCAGGCGGGCTTTTTCATGCCCAGACGCGGCCCGAATGCCCCCGCATGGATCGCTCACAGGCATCGTGATTCACGATGAGGATCCACTAAATCGGGTGAATAATCACCATATCCATCGCGACTCACGAAATCTGACGCCATGCCCTCGACCGAACGCCGCTTCGCCCGGCGGCTGGACCTCACCTCACTCCAGATGTTCACGGCCGTCTGCGAACTGGGTTCGATCGGACGGGCCGCCGAGCGCGAGTTCATCGCGCCATCGGCGCTCAGCAAACGCCTGAGTGATCTCGAATCCGCGCTGGACACCCCTTTGCTCTACCGCCACGCGCGAGGCGTGGATCTGACCCCCGCGGGTGAAACCCTGCTGCACCACACGCGCTCGATCATGTTCGCGCTGGAGAAGATGCAGGGGGAAATCAGCGAATACGCGGACGGCGTCCGCGGCCACGTGCGCATCCACGCCAACATTTCCGCCATCGTGCAGTTCCTGCCGGAAGACCTGGCCAGCTTCACGGCCCGCCACGGCCAGGTACGCATCGACCTCGAGGAGCACGTCAGCACCGAGGTCATCCGTGCCGTGCGGGATGGCGATGCCGACATCGGCATCTGCAACCCCCAGGTCAACATCGGCGAACTGCAGACCCTCGCCTACCGGCGTGACCGGCTGGCGCTCATCGTGCCCCGCCGCCATCCGTTGGCGGCGCTGCCTGCCGTGGCCTTCGCCGACACGCTCGATCACGACCATGTCGGCCTGCACAGCAACAGCGCCATTCACTTGGCCATGCGGCGCGCGGCCGCCGCAGCCGGCAGAGCCATACGCCTGCGCGTCCAGGTCACCGGGCTCGACGCCATGTGCCGCATGATCGATGCCGGCCTCGGGGTCGGGTTGATGCCTGACCGCGCCTTCGACTTGCTACGCGGCAGCGGCGACCTCGTCGCCGTGCCACTGACCGACGATTGGGCGGCACGCGACATCCAGCTGGTGGCCCGGCGGTTCGACGCCCTTCCGCTGACGGCACGGATGTTCGTCGAGCATCTTTGCACCAGGACCGACTTGTAAAATCAGCCATTCACCGAGAAACCCATGGCCCGCACACTCTACGACAAGATCTGGGACGAACATGTCGTCCATACCGAAGAAGACGGCACCGCCATCCTCTACATCGACCGCCACCTGGTGCACGAGGTCACGAGCCCCCAAGCCTTCGAGGGCCTGCGGCAGGCCGGCCGCAAGGTCTGGCGCGTGAGTTCAGTCGTCGCCACCGCCGACCACAACACCCCCACCACCGGCTGGGAACGCGGCTACGACGGCATCACCGACCCGATCAGCCGGGAACAGGTCACCACGCTGGACAGCAATATCCGCGAGTTCGGCGCCGCCGCGTTCTTTCCCTTTCTCAGCAAGCGCCAAGGCATCGTGCATGTCATTGGCCCGGAAAGTGGCGCCACCCTGCCCGGCATGACCGTCGTTTGCGGCGACTCGCATACCTCCACGCATGGCGCGTTCGGCGCGCTGGCGCATGGCATCGGCACCAGCGAAGTGGAACATGTGCTGGCCACGCAGACGCTGCTGGCCAAGAAGGCGCGGAACATGCTGGTTCGCGTCGACGGCAAGACGGCGCCAGGCGTCACCGCCAAGGACATCGTGCTGGCCGTCATCGGCAAGATCGGCACCGCCGGTGGCACCGGGTACACCATCGAATTTGGCGGTTCGGCCATTCGTGCGCTGTCGATGGAGGGACGCATGACGGTGTGCAACATGGCCATCGAAGCCGGTGCGCGTGCCGGCCTCGTGGCGGTCGACGACAAAACCATCGACTACGTCCGCGGCCGGCTGCTCGCGCCGGGCACCGATGCCGTGAGCGGCCGTTTCAACGGCGGCGCCGAGTGGGATCCGGCCGTCGCCTACTGGCAGACCCTGCATTCCGACCCCGATGCCTCGTTCGATGCCGTGGTCGAACTCGACGCCGCGCAGATCGTCCCGCAGGTGACCTGGGGCACCTCCCCGGAGATGGTGCTGGGCATCGATGCCCGCGTGCCCGACCCGGACCGCGAAAGGGACGCTGTCCGACGCAGCGCGATCGAGCGCGCGCTGACCTACATGGCGCTGGAGCCGGGCAAGCCCATCCGCGACATCACCATCGACAAGGTTTTCATCGGCTCATGCACCAACAGCCGCATCGAGGACATGCGCGAGGCAGCGGCCGTCGTGAAGCGGCTGGGACAGAAAGTGGCACGCAATGTCAAGCTCGCCATGGTGGTGCCGGGTTCGGGCCTGGTGAAGGCGCAGGCCGAAAGCGAGGGGCTGGACGAGATTTTCCGCGCCGCGGGCTTCGAATGGCGCGAACCAGGCTGCTCCATGTGCCTGGCGATGAACGCCGACCGGCTGGAACCCGGCGAGCGCTGCGCCTCCACCAGCAACCGAAATTTCGAAGGCCGCCAGGGTGCCGGTGGCCGCACGCACCTGGTGTCGCCCGCGATGGCCGCCGCAGCGGCCATCCATGGGCATTTCGTCGACATCCGTCAATTCACCTGAAGGAGACCCACCATGAAGAAACTCACCGCAATGATCGCCGCCGGCCTGCTGTTTGCGCTGGCGGGTTGCAACACCGTCAAGGGTGTCGGCCAGGACGTGCAGAAAGCCGGGAACGCCATCGAAAAGGCCGCCAAGTAAGGCGTCCCGCCACAACATCTCCATGCAAAAATTCACTGTGCACCAGGGGCTCGTCGCCCCGATGGATCGCGAGAACGTCGATACCGACGCCATCATCCCCAAGCAGTTTCTCAAGTCCATCCGCAAGACGGGGTTCGGGCCCAATCTTTTCGACGAATGGCGGTACCTCGACGTGGGCCAGCCCGGTCAGGACCCCGCGTCGCGGCGGCCCAATCCCGATTTCGTGCTCAACCAGCCGCGCTACCAGGGCGCGTCCATCCTGCTGGCGCGCAAGAACTTCGGCTGCGGTTCGTCCCGCGAGCACGCGCCCTGGGCGCTGGAGCAGTACGGATTTCGCGCCCTGATCGCCCCGAGCTACGCCGATATCTTCTTCAACAACTGCTTCAAGAACGGTCTGCTGCCCATCCAGCTGCCCGAGACCACGGTGAGCCGCCTTTTCGATGAGGTCCAGGCCTTCCCCGGCTACACCCTCAGCATCGACCTCGAACGTCAGGTCATTGTCAAACCTCAGGGCGAGGAAATTCCATTCGAAGTGCAAGCCTTTCGCAAGTACTGCCTTCTTCATGGCCTGGATGACATCGGCCTGACCCTGCGGCATGCCGACAAGATCAAGGCCTTCGAAAGCCAGCGGCTTGCCACCCGCCCCTGGCTGGCGCACACCACGCCCCTCTGAAATTTTGAATATTTTGGCCATTTCCCAGCGTCAAACGGTCATATTCAGCTATAGATTTTGAAGTCAACATGAAAATCGCAGTTCTACCGGGTGACGGCATCGGCACCGAAATCGTGGCCGAAGCGGTCAAGGTACTCAAAGCCCTCGACCTCCAGCTCGACATGGAATCCGCCCTGGTCGGCGGCGCCGCCTACGAAGCGCATGGCCACCCCCTGCCCGAGTCGACGCTCAAGCTCGCCAAGGAGGCCGACGCCATCCTGTTTGGCGCCGTGGGCGACTGGAAATACGACAAGCTCGACCGCCCGCTGCGCCCCGAGCAGGCCATCCTGGGTCTGCGCAAGCACCTGGGCCTGTTCGCCAACTTCCGCCCTGCCATCTGCTACGAGCAGTTGGTGGGCGCCTCGAGTCTCAAGCCTGAGCTGATCGCTGGCCTCGACATCCTCATCATCCGCGAGCTCACGGGGGACATCTACTTCGGCCAGCCCCGCGGTCGCCGCACGGCCGTGGACGGCCACTTCCCCGGTGCCGAGGAAGCCTTCGACACCATGCGCTACTCGCGCCCCGAGATCGAGCGCATCGCCCGCGTGGCCTTCGAGGCCGCCCGCAAGCGGAGCAAGAAGGTCACGAGCGTGGACAAGGCCAATGTGCTGGAAACCTTCCAGCTCTGGAAAGACGTGGTCACCGAAGTGCACGCCCAGTACCCCGACGTGGAACTGCAACACATGTACGTGGACAACGCCGCGATGCAACTGGTCAAGGCCCCCAAGGCATTCGACGTGGTGGTGACCGGCAACATGTTCGGCGACATCCTGTCGGACGAAGCCTCCATGCTCACCGGCTCCATCGGCATGCTGCCCTCGGCCAGCCTGAACAGCAGGAACCAGGGCCTGTACGAACCCAGCCACGGCAGCGCGCCCGACATCGCCGGCAAGGGCGTGGCCAATCCGCTGGCCACCATCCTGAGCGCGGCCATGATGCTGCGCTTCAGCCTGAACCAGGCCGACGCCGCCGACCGCATCGAAACCGCCGTCAAGGCCGTGCTGACTCAGGGCCTGCGCACGCCCGACATCTGGAGCGAGGGCACCACCAAGGTGGGCACGGCGCAGATGGGGGACGCGGTGGTTCGAGCGCTGGGCTGAGCAGGGCCAGAGCCGTTCCACTCCGCTCTTCTCTCGAAGAGACAGAACCCGTGGCCGCATGGGTCGTTGCACGTCGCCGCGGAGCCATGCCCAGGACTCTCGAAGGGACTGCGCCTGTCTTGCCCCGGCCTCCAAGACTGTTACGAAAGCAACCTGCTTCACGTCGTCGACGTGACAGCAGGCGCACGGGTGCCCAGTGGCGCGCGAATGGCGCCCTTCCCGGGTGCAAGCGGAAGGGACTGAACCCGCCGCTTTTTCAAGCAGGCGAATTCCGACGACGCCAGCGCGGGCCCCGAGGCCGACTCGACCAGCGAAAACGAGCGGACTCACCCACCTGGTCCGGCTTGCAACAGGCCAGGGGGAACAACGGGCCGATCCGTGTGCAATTCGAACAAGTGGTTGTCATAGTCGAAAAAATAGAGTGATTCAGCGGCTGTGCCGGCGCGCGCCGTTTGGCTGTCGATACCGAGCAAAAGGTCTCGGGCGGCCCCTTGCGAAATCGAGACGCCTGTCGACTGCAC
>JAEWVY010000150.1 GCA_023396625.1 Pseudomonadota bacterium
AACTTCAGGAAAACGGCTACGCCTACCTTGCGTGGTAGCCGCACCCGGGCGCCCGGGGCACGCATCCCGGCTCAGCCACCCGCCAGCACGCGCAAGTGCGCCTCGACACTGCGCGCGAGGGCACGCAGGTTGTAGCCCCCCTCGAGGCAGCTGACGACGCGCCCTCTGGCATGGCGCCGCGCCACGTCCATGATCCTGTGCGTGATCCAGGCGTAATCCTGCTCGACCAGGCCGAGCTGGCCCAGGTCGTCGTCGCGGTGCGCGTCGAAACCGGCGCTGACGAAGATCAGCTCCGGACGGTGCGCCTCCAGCCGCGGCATCCACATCATCTCGATGAGTTCGCGCAGATCCATCCCACGGGTGCGGGCCGGCACGGGCACATTCACCAGATTGGCGGCGTTCGAGCGCGCCCCGCCCTCAGGGTAGAACGGGTGCTGGTAGAAACTCACCATCAGGATGCGCCCATCCCCCGCGACGATGTCTTCGGTGCCATTGCCATGATGGACGTCGAAATCCACGATGGCCACACGCTTGAGCCCGTGGCGCTCCAGCGCGTACTTGGCGGCCACAACCACATTGTTGAAGAAGCAGAAGCCCATCGCGCGGTCACGGCAGGCGTGATGGCCCGGTGGGCGAACCGCGCAGAAGGCATTGTCGAGCTCTCCGGCAAGGACCGCGTCGGTGGCGGCCAGGGCGGCGCCCGCGGCACGCCGGGCCGCATCCCAGGTGTACAGGTTCAGCGCCGTGTCGGGATCGACCTGGACATGGTCGGGACCGCCGGCCGCCATGTCTTCCCGCAGACCGTCGCTCAACCCCCGCATCGCGGCCACGTGCAGGCGGCTGTGCGCCAGCTCGATGTCGGCCAGGGGGGCCTCCTCGGCCTCGCCGTGCACCAGCGCGTCCCACAGGCCGGTGGCCTTCAGATGGCTTTCGATGGCCTCGATCCGCTGTGGACATTCGGGATGGCCGGCGCCCATGTCGTGCCTGCGGCAGTCAGGATGTGTGAAATAGCCGGTTTTCTGGTGCGCCATGAAAACGATTGCCGCGGAATTTCGGATAAGGTTGCATCATGGATGCACAACAAAAAATAAGCTCGCTCCTGGGCCAGCTTAACACGGTGATCGTCGGCAAGGCGGCCCAGGTGCGCGACTGCGTGGCCTGCCTGCTGGCGGGGGGGCACCTTCTGATCGAGGACGTGCCCGGCGTGGGCAAGACCACCCTCGCCCATGCGCTGGCTCGCACGTTCGGCCTGCGGTTCTCGCGGGTGCAATTCACCGCTGACCTCATGCCCAGCGACCTCACAGGCGTGTCGGTCTACGAACGTGGCAAGGAAGCGTTCGTCTTCCACCCCGGCCCGGTCTTTGCCCAGGTTCTCCTGGCCGACGAAATCAACCGCGCCAGCCCCCGCACGCAAAGCGCCCTGCTCGAGGCCATGGAAGAAAAGCAGGTGTCCGTCGAGGGCGAGACCCGGGCCCTGCCCTCGCCCTTCTTCGTGATCGCCACGCAGAACCCGCATGACCAGCTCGGGACCTATGCGTTGCCTGAATCGCAGCTCGACCGCTTTCTCATGCGCATCTCGCTGGGCTACCCGGACCGCGCCGCCGAGCGGCAATTGCTCTCGGGCGGCGAGCGGCGGGACCGGGTGGAGAAGTTGCCCGCCCTGCTGACGGCAGCCGAGCTGGTGCAACTGCAGGAAGCGGTCGGCCGGGTGCACACGGCCGAACCGCTGCTCGACTACGTGCAGGACCTCATCGCGGCCACGCGATCGGGCCGGTGGTTCCTGCAGGGGCTCTCCCCGCGCGCGGGCGTGGCGCTGCTGCGCGCGGCCCGCGCCCAGGCCCTGCTGTCGGGCCGTGACTATGTCGCGCCGGATGACGTGCAGGCCATCCTGCCGCAGACCGTGGCGCACCGCCTGATTCCTGTGAGTGACGCGGGACGCGGCGCGGCCGAGCAGGTCCGCGCGATGATCGAAACCGTCCCCTTGCCCTGACCCGCCACCCTCCGGATGAACCACACCGCCGCATCCAGCCGCGCAGGCCCAGTGCCTGCTTCCGCGGCAAGGCACGCCGCGGGCGGTATGCGCAGCCGCGTGCAGGCGTGGTTCGCGGCGCGGCTGCCACCGACGGACACCGTCACCCTCACGCAGGGCACGGTCTACATCCTGCCCTCGCGGGCAGGCCTGATGCTCGTCGCCACGCTCGCCGTGCTGCTGGTGGCCTCCATCAACTATCAACTCAACCTGGGCTACCTGCTGACCTTTCTGCTGGCGGGCAGCGCCGTCGCCGGCATGTACGTCGGCCACGGCACGCTGCGGGGCCTCACGTTGCACCTGGCGCCTCCCGGCGACTGTTTCATGGCGGAGAACGCGCCGCTTGAAATCGTCCTGTCCAATGCCCGCTCGTGGCCGCGCCACGGCATCGGCCTGAGCGTGTCCGGCGCGCCGCACTGGGTCTGGACCGACGTCCCGGCACAAGGCAGCATCTCGGTCCGGCTGGCGTTTTCACCGCGCACGCGCGGGCGCCAACGCGTGCCCACGCTCACGGCGCAGACCCGTTATCCGATGGGCACTTTCCGCGTCTGGACCGTCTGGCGGCCCGCGGCCACGGTGCTGGTCTACCCCGCGCCGGAACCTCTGGCGCCACCGCTTCCACCGGGAGAACCCAGGACCGGCGGCACCCAACCGGCGCCGGCGCGGTCCGGCGGCGAATTCGATGGCGTGCGGGCCTGGCGCCGAGGCGACCCGATGAAACTCGTGGTGTGGAAGAAATTCGCCAAGACCGGCGAGCTCGTCAGCCGCGATGGTGGCCAGGCGCAGCGCCACGAACTGTGGCTGGATTTCGCCCGCGCGGGTGTGACCGGCACCGAAGCCCGTCTGTCTCGCCTGTGTGCCTGGGTGCTGGCGGCCGACCGCCTCGGCATCGAGTACGGCCTGCGCCTGCCGGCCATGGAGATCCCGCCCTCCAGCGGGCCAGCCCACCGGCGCCATTGCCTGGAGGCCCTGGCCCTGTGTTGAACACGCTGCGCACCCTCCAGGCCATGCCGCGCGACAGCCGCGACACGCTGTTCCTGCTTGGCGTGATCGGCTGGATTCTCCTGCCCCATGTGGGCAACCTGCCCGTGTGGTGCAGCGCACTGGCGGCGGCCATGCTGGCGTGGCGCGGTTGGCTGGCGGCAACGGGACGCCCGCTGCCCGGCATCGCCTGGCGAATCGGCCTGCTCGCGCTCACCCTGGTGGCCACACTGGCCACGCACCGCACCTTGCTCGGACGCGACGCCGGGGTGACCCTGATTGTCGTGCTGCTGGCACTCAAGACATTGGAGCTGCGCGCGCGGCGCGATGCCTTCGTGGTCTTCTTCCTGGGCTTCTTCACGATGCTCACCCATTTTTTCTTTTCCCAGTCGCTGCTCACCGCGGCCGCCATGCTGATCGGGTTGCTCGGCCTGCTGACCGCGCTGGTCAACGCGCACATGCCGGCGGGCCGCCCTTCGCTGGGAGCAGCCTTCCGGACCGCCGGCACGCTGGCCCTGTTCGGCACCCCGGTCATGGTGGCGCTGTTCATGCTGTTCCCCCGGATCGGACCCCTGTGGGGGCTGCCATCGGATGCCATGAGCGGGCGCAGCGGCCTGTCGGCGACCATGACGGTCGGCCACATCGCCCAGCTCGCGCTCGACGAAACCGTCGCCTTGCGTGTGCGTTTCCAGGACCGCCCTCCCCCGCAGTCCGACCTGTATTTCCGCGGCCCCGTGCTGACCCACTTCGATGGCCGGACCTGGCAGCCACAGCCCTTGCGCGACGACTCGCCGCCGGCAGCCCGGCTCCTGTCGGTCAGCGGCGCCCCGGTGCGCTATGAGGTCACCATGGAGCCCAGCAAGCAGCCCTGGCTGTTCCTGCTGGAAGCGGCCACCGATGCGCCCGCCCTCCCGGGGTACGGCGCCCGGCTCACGCCCGATCTGCAATGGCTGGCCAGCCGTCCGGTGACCGACCTGGTGCGCTACCAGGCCACCAGCTACCCGAGCTACCGGCTCGGCCCCTCCGACGCCCTCGCCCGGTCAACGC
>JAEWVY010000190.1 GCA_023396625.1 Pseudomonadota bacterium
GCCTTGATCTCTCCGAGCATGCCAGCTGGCGCGCCGGTCTCGACAGCGGAGCGGCGATTGAGCTTGGGCGCGGCACGCCGACGGAAATCGTCGAGCGCACCCGGCGCTTCGCGCGAACGGTGACACAGGCTGCGGCCGGCTACGGCCGGACGCCCGACGCGATCGAATCGGCCGACCTGCGTCATCTGGACGGTTACGCGCTGCGTCTGCGCGGGGTCACGACGGTCGAGGGCGCGGCACCTGGCCAGCCCAAGGCACCGCCGGCGCCGCGCCGCAACCCACAGACACGAAAGAACGGATGAAGCCATGGCCAAGGAATACAAGGATCTCGTCGTCGGGCTCGACATCGGCACCGCCAAGGTGATGGTGGTGGTGGGCGAGGTGCTCCCGGGGGGCGAGCTCAAGCTGGCGGGGCTGGGCGTGGCACCGAGCCATGGGGTCAAAAGGGGCATGGTGGTCAACATCGAGGCGACGGTCCAGAGCATCCAGCAGGCGCTCAAGGAAGCCGAGCTCATCGCCGACTGCAAGATCACCCGCGTGCTCACCGGCATCACCGGCAGCCACGTTCGTGGAATCAATTCGAGCGGCATGGTGGCGATCAAGGACAAGGAGGTCACCGCCGCGGATGTCGCGCGCGTCATGGAGACGGCCAAGGCCGTGAACATCTCCACCGACCAGCGCCTGCTGCTGGTGGAACCTCAGGAGTTCGTGATCGACGGCCAGGACGTCAAGGAGCCGATCGGCATGAGCGGCATCCGGCTCGAGGCGAAGGTGCATATCGTCACCGGCGCGCAGAGCGCGGCGGAGAACATCGTCAAATGCGTGCGCCGCTGCGGGCTCGACGTGGAGCAGCTCATGCTGAATCCGCTCGCCTCCAGCCTGGCGGTGTTGACCGACGATGAGCGTGAACTCGGTGTCGCCTGCGTCGACATCGGCGCCGGGGTCACCGATGTCGCCATCTTTTCCAGCGGCGCCATCCGGCATACCGCGGTCATTCCGATCGCGGGGGACCTGATCACCAGCGACATCGCCATGGCGCTGCGCACGCCGACCCGCGATGCCGAGGACATCAAGGTCGAGGCGGGGCATGCCAAGCAGTTGCTGGCCGACCCGGACCAGCAGGTGGAGGTGCCCGGGCTGGGCGACCGCGGGCCGCGCATGCTGAGCAGGCAGGCGCTCGCGGGGGTGATCGAGCCCCGCGTCGAGGAGATCTTCTCGCTGGTGCAGCAGGTGATTCGCGAGTCCGGGTACGAGGAGGTCCTGTCCTCGGGCATCGTGCTCACCGGCGGCAGCAGCGTGATGCCGGGCATGGTCGAGCTCGGCGAGGACATTTTTCTCAAACCCGTGCGGCGCGGCGTTCCCAAGTACGCCAGCGCGCTGGCCGACATGGTGGCCCAGTCGCGCGCGGCCACCGTCATGGGGCTTATGGAAGAGGCTCGACTGGCGCGCCTGCGCGGCTTCAAGGTGGCCCGCCAGAACGGCTCGATGAAGACGGCCTTTGGCCGGATCAGGGATTTCATCGTGGGGAATTTCTGAACATGCGGACCCTGCCGCTCCTCCCCGCCCGCGGCAGCCCGCGGGTCCGATGGCGACCGCGATGGCGAGGCACGGGGCCGCCATCGGACGACAGGCCGAACCATCCCATTCCCCCATTTTTCCGGTTACCGCAGCATCAAGGAGAATCAAATGAGCATCGAAATGATTGAAGTCGAGGAATTCAACCAGGGCACCCAGATCAAGGTCATTGGTGTTGGCGGTGGCGGTGGCAACGCCGTGGAGCACATGATCGACCGTGCCGTCGGCGGTGTCGAGTTCATCTGCGCCAACACCGATGCGCAGGCGCTTAGCCGCAGCGCGGCGCACCGCACCATCCAGCTTGGCACCAGTGGCTTGGGCGCGGGCAGCAAACCCGACAAGGGGCGCGAAGCGGCGCAGGCGGCCGAGGCCGACATCCGTGCCGCGATCGATGGCGCGCACATGCTGTTCATCACCGCCGGCATGGGCGGCGGCACCGGCACCGGTGCCGCGCCGGTGATCGCCCGCGTGGCCAAGGAAATGGGCATCCTGACTGTGGGCGTGGTGACCAAGCCCTTCGACTGGGAGGGCGGGCGCCGCATGACCAATGCCGACCAGGGCCTGACCGAGCTGGAGGCGAACGTCGATTCATTGATCGTGGTGCTCAACGAGAAGCTGCAGGAGGTCCTGGGCGACGACATCACCCAGGACGAGGCGTTCGCGCATGCCAACGACGTGCTGAAGAACGCCGTCGGCGGCATCGCCGAAATCATCAACGTACCCGGCCATGTGAACGTGGACTTCGAGGACGTGCGCACCGTGATGGGCGAGCCTGGCAAGGCGATGATGGGCACCGCCGTGGCCAGCGGCCCCGACCGCGCCCGCATCGCGGCCGAACAGGCAGTGGCCTGCCCCTTGCTCGAAGGCGTGGATCTTTCGGGGGCCAAGGGCGTGCTGGTGCTGATTTCCGCGGCCAAGGGCAGCCTGAAGCTGGCCGAGTCGCGGCTGGCGATGAACACCATCCGGGCTTACGCCTCGCCGGATGCCCATGTCATCTACGGCACGGCTTATGACGATGCGCTGGGCGAGGACATCCGTGTCACCGTGGTGGCCACCGGACTGTCACGCCAGGGTGCCCGCCGCACGGCGCCGCCGCTGCAGGTGCTGCGCACCGGCACCGACAACCTGCCGGTGGCTCACGGGGCGGCGGAGGCGGCGTTTGGCGCGGTGGGGACGTCCCAGCCCGATTACGACGCCTTGCGCGGTCCGGCGGTATGGCGTGCGCCCAACCGCACCCAGGCCGCGGCCCGGGTGGACGCGCTGTCGTCCGGCGGCATGGACGATTTCGAGATCCCGGCTTTCCTGCGCAAACAGGCGGACTGACGCCCGACAGCCTAAAATCGGCGCATGCTTGCCCAACACACGCTCAAGACACTCACCCGTGCCGTGGGCGTGGGTCTGCACAGCGGGCAGCGGGTGGAGCTGACGCTCAGGCCCGCGCGTCCGGACACAGGCATCGTGTTCCGTCGCGTGGATCTGCCCGAACCCGTGGACATTCCCGTGTCTGCCGAGGCGGTGACCGACACGCGGCTGGCCTCGACCATTTCGCGCGGGGATGCGCGGGTGCACACCGTCGAGCACCTGATGTCGGCCTGCGCCGGCCTGGGCATCGACAACCTGTACGTGGACATCACGGCCGAAGAGGTGCCCATCCTCGACGGCTCGGCCTCCTCGTTCGTCTATCTACTGCAGAGCGCCGGCATCGTGGCGCAGGATGCGCCGCGCCGTTTTCTGCGCGTCAGGCAGCCGGTGGAGGTGCGCGAGGGGCAGGGGGACAGCGTCAAGTGGGCAAGCCTGAGTCCCTATGACGGGTACAAGCTGAGTTTCGAAATCGACTTCAGGCACCCGGCGGTGGATGCCACCGGCCAATGCGTCGAGTTCGACCTGGGCCGGGGCTCGTACGCACGCGACATCGCGCGTGCCCGCACTTTCGGTTTCACGCGCGATGTGGAGGCGCTGCGCGCCAACGGCCTGGCGCTGGGCGGGGGGCTGGACAATGCCATCGTCATGGACGACTACAAGGTGCTCAACAGCGACGGGTTGCGTTACGACGACGAGTTCGTCAAGCACAAGATTCTTGACGCCATGGGGGATCTGTACCTGCTCGGCAGGCCGCTGCTGGCCGCTTACAGTGCCTTCCGCTCCGGCCATGCGCTCAACAATCGCCTGCTGCGCGAGCTGTTGTCACGTCCCGAGGCCTGGGACATCGTCAGCTTCGAGGACGAGAAGATGGCCCCTGCCGGTTTTGCGGTGCCGGCCCGGGTCTGGTGACGCCTGGTTGCTCGCCCATGCTGCTGTTTCGCTGGACCATGATGCTGCTG
>JAEWVY010000266.1 GCA_023396625.1 Pseudomonadota bacterium
ACTCCAGGCATGCCATGAATGCACGCAAACGTCCGGCCGATCCCCCTGTCGCGACCCGTTTGGGCAAGCCGCTGAGTGGGTGGCGGCTGAAGGTCTACACCATCATCTTCGAAGCGGATACGCGGGCAGGCCAGTTGTTTGATCGCTGGCTGATCGCGCTGATTCTGGCCAGCGTGGCCGTGGTGATGGCCGACAGCGTGGAATCCCTGCATGCGCGGTATCGAAGCCTTTTTACCGCGCTCGAATGGATGTTCACGCTGCTGTTCACGGTGGAGTATGTGGCCCGGTTGAGCTGCGTGCAACGCCCATGGCGGTATGCCACGGGGTTTTTCGGCATCGTCGATCTGTTGTCGGTGCTGCCTACTTACCTGGCGCTGTTCTTCCCAGGCATACACGCGCTGGTCGATGTGCGCGTGTTGCGGCTGCTGCGTGTGTTCCGGGTTTTCAAGCTCACAGCCTATCTGTCGGAGTTTCAGTCGCTCGGGGGGGCGCTGATGGCCAGCCGCCGCAAGATCCTGGTGTTCCTGTCGGTTGTGATTCTGATCGTCATGGTCATGGGCACCGTGATGTATGTGATCGAGGGGCCGGCCAGCGGTTTCACCAGCATTCCGGTGGCGGTGTACTGGGCCATCACCACCCTGTCCACCGTGGGCTTTGGCGACATCACGCCCAAGACAGATCTGGGCCGGTTGATTTCATCCATGATGATGCTGCTCGGCTGGGGCACGCTGGCGGTCCCGACCGGCATCGTCACCACCGAGATGGCCCTGCGGCGCCAAACAGCGGTGACCACCCGCACCTGCCAGGAGTGCCTCACCGAGGGCCACCTTCCGGAGGCCGTGTTCTGCCATCAATGTGGCGTCCGCCTGCCGCCGTACCGGCGCAGCCGGCCAACGCCGGACGCGGGCTGAGCCGCGTGTCATCCTTTTTAACCAACGATGAAACCATGAACATGTCCCTGCCTACCCATTCCCTGCCTCAGGCCGTGCCCGCCGATGTGGGGCTGTGCCCGATGCGCGCGCAGCGTCTGCTCGACGTGCTGCAGGACCAGATCGCCCGGCAGCGGCTGCCGGGCGCTGTGGTTCTGGTGAGTCGACGCGGCAAGGTGGCGCTGTTCGAGCACCTCGGGCGGCTGGACCCGGCGGGCGATGCGCCGATGACGCGCGACGCCCTGTTCCGGATCTATTCCATGACCAAGCCCATTGTGTCGGTGGCGGTGATGCAGTTGATGGAGCAAGGCCAGCTGTTGCTCACCGATCCGCTGGCGAAGTGGCTGCCAGAGTTTGCCGGACAGCCGATCCTTGTGGAGCAAGGCGGCCAGACCGCACTGGTGCCGGCCGAGCGGCCGGCCACACTGCAGGATCTGCTGCGCCACACAGCGGGTCTGACCTATGAGTTCCTCGGTGACTCGGCGGTGCAGCGGCAGTATGCGGCCGCTCGTATTGGATCGACTGAACGCAGCAATGCCGAATTCAGCCGAGCACTGGCCACCATACCGCTGATGTACCAGCCTGGAAGCGCCTGGGAGTACAGTCGCGCCACCGACGTGCTGGGGCGCGTGGTGGAGGTGGCGAGCGGGCAATCCCTCGGGGCGTACCTGCGCGATCACATTTTCGATCCCCTGGGCATGCCTGACACGGGCTTTGCCGTGCCACCCTCGCAACTGGGACGCGTGGCCGAGCCGTTTGCAAAAGATCCCGATGGCGGGGTGACCATCCAGATGAACGATCTCCGCAAGCCGGCCCTCATGGAGGGAGGAGGCGGTGGGTTGGTGTCGACCGCCCGCGACTATGCGCGTTTCCTGCAATTCATGCTCAACCGGGGCACGCTTGACGGTGTCCGCCTCCTGGCGCCATCCACTGTCGATTTCATGACGTCGGACCACCTGGGCCCGATTCCGAGAGCCGCCGGTGCCAGCACGACACTGCTACCCCCAGGCCACGGCTTTGGCCTGGGTGTCGCGGTCCGCACGGCCCCAGGCCTGGCGCCCACACCCGGCTCCGTGGGGGCGTATTACTGGGGAGGCATTGCCGGAACGACATTTTTTGTCGATCCCGCAGAGGCGCTGTTTGCCATCCTCATGATCCAGGCACCCAACCAACGCGAGTATTACCGGGGCCTTTTCCGGGACATGGTGTACGCCATGTTGATCGACTGACCCCCCACCGGACACTCTTGCCGGCGCAAGAGGTGTCACTTATTTGCCGCCGGATTGCTTGGCGCTTTCATCCATCTTGCTGGTGAACAGTCTCACGAAGAACACGCCCATGCCGATCATGAAGGCGATACCGGCGACGCTCATGAGGCCGTAATCCGTGGAGAAAAGATCAACGAGTGCTTTCATGATACGAGTCCTTTCCTTGCTTTGAGGTGGATACACCCTCCGGGCATCCGCTTTCAGACTGTGGAGTACCTAGCGTCTCCGATGACTGACATTTGTCAATCATCGGAGTGATTTTCCCCGATTTTGAGGTACAGGGAATCGGACCATGTGGCCAGCCACTGGGGCTTGAAGGCGACGAAGATGGCCGCGAGCATGCCGGTCATGAACGCATCGCCCCAGGCCAGCAGCCAGCGCGCCACCAGGCCCAGGCTGGCGCTGACGTGGGCCGGTTCGTGCCCGACCAGTTGGGACAGGCTGCCAGCGGCGAACGTGCACAGGGCGGTGCCGATGAAGGCGCGCCCCAGGATGTAGATGAACGGATGGGTCCCTGTCAGCCAGCGCAGCAGCGCGCCAAAGGCGACGGCCAGGGTGGCAGGGACCACACCTTCCCAGACCGCCTGTCCCGTCAATTCCCAGATGTCGGCAGGGGCGATCAGACCTGACAGCAGCGTGACCACTACGAATACACCGATGGCCAGGGGCCAGCCCAGCATGAGCACGACGGCGCACGCGCCCGAGAGCTGCAGGTGCAGCGGCATGTCGTGCAGTCGGGGCAGGGCCCACAGCCAGGGCAGCAAGGTCAGGCAAGCCAGCAGAGGGGTGAGCAGGGCACCGCCCACCAGTTGCCGCCATGGCCGCAACCACATGGCCAGAGCCAATGCGATGCCGAGCAACAGGATGTCGGGAGCCATGCAGTCAGCCAGATGGAGAAAGGGCGGCCAGCCCGGGGGCGTGTGGCTTGTCGTGAGGTCAGACCGCCATATAGCGGCCAGGCCGGTGGTTGATGGCCAGTGTCAGGTTCAGGACGACGGCGCCCAGAACCGAAAGCGCCACCCGGGGGAGGTCGGTGACCCACAACGCGCCGAGCACGATCAGGGCGTCGATCGCCATTTGCACGGCGCCTGCGCGCCAGCCGAAGCGTTCCTGCAGGTAAAGCACCAGCACGTTCATGCCGCCGAGACTGGCCCGGTGACGGAACAGCATCAACATGCCCGCACCGCAAAGCAGGCCACCCAGTACCGCCGCCAATGGCTTCGACAGGTGGCTGAACGCCAGGCCGTATGGCAATTGGTGTGCAAGCACCGAGAGCAGTGTCACAGCGGCAAAGGTTTTGAGTGTGAACACCGGTCCCATGCGGTGCCAGGCAAACACATAAAAAGGCAGATTGATCAGAAAAAACGCCAGACCGAAATCCATGCCCGTGGTGTAGCGAATCAGGAAAGCCAGCCCGGCCGTGCCGCCAGTCAGCAGCCCTGCTTCCCCGAACATCACCGCCCCGAGCGCGACGAACAGCGATCCGGTGACCACCGCCTGCACATCTTCGTGCAGGCGGTGGCGAGCCAGAACAGGCATGCCCGTGGCGGCGCTGGCGTGGCTCATGCGGTTGCGTCGGCGGCCTGAGTGGCCTCGTTCCCGGTATCCGAGCAGCTTGCACCGCCGCAGCCATGAATGGTCTCCCGGGGCAGGGCTTCGGGTCGGCTGAGTGTCCCGGTGGCCGGATCAAAACCCGTGTTCAACAGGTGCTGCGCGAGCGCGGCGTCCATGGCATCCGTGTGCTGCGGGAACCAGACCGCCAGCTCACGCGCGATCACGCGCAGCACAGCGAGATCGCCTTCCTTGCCTCGTCGTTCGCCTTCACGCAGGACGTCGAGTACCATCTTGTGCTGCATGCTGTGACAGTTGGAGGCGGCAAAGCCCGTGGCCTGCATCCAGGCATCTTCGCGGGCAAAGTGGGCGTCGGTGTGATTGACCAGCGCCGTCCATTGGTCAAGCAAGGCTTCGTCGTTTGCTGTGTGGATCGTCTCCAGCAGATCGACGAATTCCCGGTGGGTGGTGTCCATGGCAGCCATGTTGACGGCCAGCGCGTCGGACCATTCCAGCAAAGGCATGGCAATACTCCTGAAAAGACAAGCGGGGAGGATACGTGGCAAAAGCTGGCGTAACCTTGATCCATGTCATGAATCGACGGCGCTCACCGATGCAGGGCACGTTATGCTCGCCGGCTTCTGCCTCGTTCCGTGCTTGCCCATGTCCGAAGTCCTGCTGTCTCCTCCTCTGACATCTCCTGCGCAATTGAATGCACAGTTTCGGGAGCATGGATACGCCGTGCTCGATGCAGCCACCGTCGCCTCGCTCTCCGGGGTGTCCCTTGAGGGGCTGCGCGCGATGGCAAGGGACTGGGATGCGCTGCCTCCAGATCTCTATCTGAGGGATGGTGGACGTTACCGGCGACGCCGTCACGCGTCGTATGTGGCCGAGGGGGCTCTGTTGCACCGGACGGTGCACCGGGCGCACTGGCAACCGCTGGAATACAACGCGCTGCATGGCGGCATGCAGCGCTGGTTCGAGCCTGTCACTGACGCCACGGAGGCCCATCCGGCCTGGCGTGGATTGCTGGGTTGGCTGTGCGAGCTGGCCACTTCCTTGTGGGCGGGGTCGAATCGCGGGGTGTGTCAAGGACAGCCATGGTACGTCGAGACACACCAGTTTCGTATCGACACCACCGATGGCATCGGCCGCCCCACCCCCGAGGGAGCGCACCGGGACGGTGTGGATCTGGTGGCGGTGTTCCTGGTGGGGCGTGAGGGCGTCAAGGGTGGTGAGACGCGCGTCTTCGATGCGAACGGCCCTGGGGGGCAACGCTTCACGCTGACCGAACCGTGGTCGGTGCTGCTGCTTGATGATGCGCGCGTCATACACGAATCGACGCCCATCCAACCGCTTGCCGGAGGCGGGCACCGCGACACCCTGGTGGTGACCTTGCGCTCTGGGGGATTTCAAGAAGACCAGGCGCGGGCAGTGTCCTGAGCCGCACCCCCTCAGAGATCAGCCCGCGCCAGCAGCGTGGCGAGTTCGGCGGCCGAGCGCACGCCGAGCTTGGCGAACACCCGTGAGCGGTGCACCTCGACCGTACGCATCGAAATGTGCATTTCGTCGGCAATGATCTTGTTGAGTTTGCCTGCCGCCACATGGTGCATGAGTTCGCGTTCGCGAGTGCTCAGGCCCTCGATGCGCTCGCGCAGCGTCCGCGTGCTTGACCGACGCTCGGTCGCCGCGGTACAGGCCTGCAGGGCCTTGCGCACGCGCTCGATCAGCGCGGCGTCGTGAAACGGTTTTTCGATGAAGTCGAACGCGCCGAGCTTGAGCGCCTCCACCGCCATCGCGATGTCGCCGTGGCCGCTGAGGAAGATCACCGGCAGGTTATTCGCGCGCAGTCGTAATTTGTCGAATACCTGCAGGCCCGACATTGGCTCCATGCGCACATCGAGCAGGATGCAAGCTGGCGATGGCGTCGGCTGGGTCAGGGCTTCGAGCAGCGCGCGGCCCGTGCCGAAGGCGTGGGCTTCCAGGCCATGCGAGGCGAACAGGAAGCAAAGCGCGTCGCGCACCGCGGCCTCATCGTCCGCGAGGTAGATGGTCCCCTGGCCGGCCTTTGATGGGGTATCGAGCGGGGCGCTCATGTGTCTGTGGCCCACGGGGCCGGCCAAGCCTCGACGGTCGCAACCTGCGGTCGATAAATCGGGAGGCTGAACGAGAAGCGGGCGCCGCCGAGCGGGGAGATGCCAGTGTCGAAGGCGCCGCCGTGGGCTTCGACAACCGAGCGGCAGATCGACAGACCGAGCCCCAGGCCGTCGGGTTTGGTGCTGTGAAACGGGGTGGAGAGTTGTTCGAAGCTGCTGCCGCGCAAGCCGGGCCCACTGTCGTGGACGTGCACGCGCGCGAAGCGGTGGTCGCTGCATTCCGCGCGCACCTCGATCCGCCGCCGAGCCTGCCCCTCGAGCGCGTCGGCGGCGTTGCGCAACAGATTGATGAGCAGTTGTTCGACCAGCACTTCGTCGGCGTACACGGCGGGCACCGACGCGTTGGCCTGCCATGTCACTTCGATCGCCTGGCGCTGGAATTCGCGGTTCAGCAGCCCCAGCACGCGTGTGATCGTCGCTTCGATCTCGATGCGTTCGCGCCTGGGTTGACGGCGGGTGAGGAATTCACGTATGCGTTGCACAATGCGGCCGGCTTCCCGCGTTTGTTCGCCCTCGCGGCGCAGCGCCTGCAGGACCACCGGGTCGTCATAACCCTGGCGTTCGAGCATTTGCAGCACGCCGGCGTTGTAACTCGCGACAGCGGTCAGTGGTTGGTTGAGCTGGTGCGCAAGCGCCGAGGCGATCTCGCCGAAGCTCGACAGCCGTGCCTGGCGAGCCAATGCCTCGATCTGGCGGCGCTCGCGTTCCTCGAGCCGCTTCTTTGCCGTGATGTCGATGATGGAGCCCATCCAGCCGATCTGCTGCCCGCTTGTGTCGATCAGTGGCGACTCGTACACCATGACCGTGATCGGGTGCCCGTCGGCATGCCGCCAGACCGCTTCAAAGCCCTCGCGCGGGGCCAGTCCCTGAAGGTTGCGTCGGTTGCGCACCATGACTTCATCGATCGCGTCCGGTGGCCAATACGGCATGGGGGGCTTGCGGCCCAGCAGTTGTTCGGCCGGGTAGCCGACGAGTTCGCAGAAGGTCCGGTTCACGTACATCAAGCGGCCTTCGGGGTCGCGGGCGCGCAAGCCCACGAGGGCGCTGTCCTGCATGGCACTGCGCCAGGTGGCCTCGGTTCGCCAGGCCACCTCGGCACGCATGACCTGGCGCACCTGACGGCGCAGCAGGCCAGTGACCATGGCCATGAATGAGAGGAAACCCGCCATCAGCACGAGTGGCACGGGCGTCCACAGTCGCGGATTGCGCTCGCGCGCGGTCAGTTCCAGCAGCGCGCCGGGAATGTCCTCGTCAATGGGCAGGCGATAGGTCTCATGGTCGGTCGAGACAGCAGGCACGGCCACATCGTCCACCGAGGCAATCAGCTGCTCGGCGCTGTCGAGCAACTGCACTTCATACTTTCGCGTGAGCCACCAGGGGGCGGCATTTTTCAGCAGCACGGGCAAGGCATAACGCACGACCACCGTGCCCTCGGGCGTGGGCCGCGCTATCGCGCCAAAACGGTCCGCGGCGGGCAAGGTCGCGGTGGTCGTGGGGTAACTCACGCTCAGATGTGCCGACAGTCCGGGGAAGCGCTCGCCCGTGCTGCTCTCGGGTCTGCGGGCCGGGGCGGACGGTACTTCTGCGATGACGCGGTGGTTGGCGTCGAGCCAGGTGACACTGAGCCAAAGCCGCCGCAAGCCGGCCACCACTTCGGGATTCTGGGCAAAGGCTTGCTCCGTATGAGGTGTCTTGCGCAATTGCTCGGCCAGTGCGCGGGTTTGCGAGCGCTCGGTTTCGAGCTGGGTGCGCAACTGTGCGCCGACGTTGAGCGCATCGGCAATCAGCGTCTGCCGCCGATCTTCTGCCTCTGCGTTGAACCAGATTTGCGCCAGCATCGCGACTGCCGCGACGAATGCCACCGAGGCGATCAGCGGCAGCAGCCAGATGGCGCGCGCCGGCCTGCGAATGATCGGGGGCGCGGTCGGCAGCGGGGGATGCGCGCTGGGGCTCATGGCTGCAGTCTAGATCGATGCGAACTGGTGAAAACCCTTATAAAAAGTCCGATGGGTGCAGGCATGTGGATTTCCACAATGGCCGAGAGCACCGGTACGCTGGATACTAGTGGCTGTCGAAAAGCGTTCTGTTTTCCCGTCATTCACAGGAGATTCCCATGAAATTCATCGCTCGTCGCTCCGTTCTGGCGTTGGCCTCGGCTGCTGCCTTCGCGCTGTCCGCGTCGGCTTTCGCGCAAGCACCCATCGTCATCAAGTTCAGCCACGTGGTGGCGCAGGACACACCCAAGGGCAAGGCTTCGGAATTCTTCGCCAAGCGCGCGGGCGAGCTGACCAAGGGCCGTGTCAAGGTGGAGGTCTATGCCAACAGCGCCCTCTACAAGGATAAGGAAGAGATGGAAGCGCTGCAGCTTGGCGCGGTGCAAATGCTCGCGCCATCGCTGGCCAAGTTCGGCCCGCTGGGCGCGAAGGAATTCGAGGCCTTCGACCTGCCCTTCATCTTCGATGACTACAACGAACTCCACAAGGTCACGCAAGGCCCGGTGGGCAAGGCGCTGTTCGCCAAGCTCGAACCGAAAGGCGTCAAGGGCCTGGCATACTGGGACAACGGATTCAAGTCCTTCTCGGCGA
>JAEWVY010000358.1 GCA_023396625.1 Pseudomonadota bacterium
CATCGAGACCGTGCAGGCCGGCGGCACCCCGCCCGGGCTGGCCGACGCCGCCATCGCGGCCAGACGCATGGGCCCGGATACCGTGGACGGCATTGCCCCCGGTGAAACCTGGGCACAGTGGTGGCGCGACGCGGTCACGGCCAAGCGGGCCGGCGCGCCCTGGCCCGGCGCGAGCGATGTGCCGCCACCCGAGTCAGCAGGCGCCGCCGAACGGAGCCCGGCGTGACGTCGTTCGCGGCACGTTGCGGCATTCACGATGCCGCCCGGGAAGCGCTGGCGCAGCAGACCGCCCGGCGCATCGAAGCCAGCGGCGTCGAACTGGTCCGCCTGGGCTGGTGCGACATCCACGGCGGCGTGCGCGGCAAGACCTTGACCGCCAGCGCGGCCGTCAAGGCCCTGCGCGAAGGCATGGGCATGGTCAGCACACTGCTGCTGAAGGACACCTCGGACCGGACGGCGTTCAAAGTCTTCGAGCCCGGCGGCGCGGCCGACCTGCCGGGCTTCGAGTTCGCCAGCAACCTGATCCTCCTGCCCGACCCAGGCAGCTTCCGGCAACTGCCGTGGGCGCGGGGCACCGGCTGGCTGCGCTGCCAGCCCTGGTTCCAGAATGCCACGCCCGTGCCGCTGGACACGCGGCGCGTGCTGCAGCAGGCCCTGGCGCGGCTGGCCAACCATGGCCTGGGCATGGTCTGCGGCCTGGAAGTGGAGTTTCACATCTACCGACTCAAGGACCCCTGGCACGGCCCTGACCTGAGGCCCGAATCGTCGGCCTGGCCTGGCCCGCCCCCCGAGGTGAGCCTGATCCACCCGGGCTACAACCTGCTCGCCGAGGGCTGGTTCGACATGGCCGAGGAACCGCTGCGCATCGTCCAGCACACGGCCCAGGCCCTGGGCCTGCCGCTTCAATCGCTGGAGATCGAGTTCGGCCCGAGCCAGGTGGAAGCCGTGTTCGACGCCACCGACGCGCTCGAAGCCGCCGACAACATGGTGCTGTTCCGCAGCGGCGTGCGGCAGGCCCTGCGCCGCGCGGGCTACCATGCCAGCTTCATGTGCCGACCGCCGTTCCCCCACATCATGTCCAGCGGTTGGCATCTGCATCAGTCGCTGATCCAGCTCCCCACGCGGGACGCCCCCGCCACGCACGCGGCGGCGCCCACCCGCAACGCCTTCATGCGCGACACGCCCGCGCCGGGCACCACGCCTGCCGATGCGCGCCACACGCTGTCGGACACCGGCGCCGCCTGGCTGGCGGGCCTGCTGGCCCACGCCCGCGGCATGGCCTCGCTGTGCACGCCCACGGTCAACGGCTTCGCGCGCTTTCGCCCGAACGCGCTGGCCCCGCAATCCATTGTCTGGGGCCGGGACAACCGCGGGGCCATGCTGCGCGTGGTGGGCGGTGCCGGCGACCCGGCCACCCGCATCGAGAACCGTCTTGGCGAACCCGCGGCCAACCCCTACCTGTACATGGCCGCCCAGATCCACGCGGGGCTCGACGGCCTCGCGCACGGGCTGGTCCCCTCGCCGGCCACCGAGGCCCCCTACGCCCACGAGGCCGACCGCATCCCCACCACGCTGCCCGAGGCCCTGGCGGCGCTGGAAAACGACGCCGCCTTGACCGAGGGATTCGGCCCCGATTTCGTGCGTTACTGGAACCGCATCAAACAGGCGGAACACCAGCGACATGCACAGGCCGAGGACACCACCGACTTCGAGCGGCGGGAGTACTTCGGCCGGCTCTGACCTTTCGTTTTCGGATTTCTCATGATTACTGTAAATTTCATAGCAAACAATGACCCACGTTCGCTGGGTTCGGCCAAAATAACCTCAAAAACTGGAAAAACCCTGATGCAGGCCGCCCAATCCGCGGGGGTGGAGGGCATCGCCGCCGATTGCGGTGGCAGCCTGACCTGCGCCACCTGTCACGTGATGGTGCGCGAGCCCTGGGCCAGCCAATTGCCGCCGCCGTCCGCCGACGAACTCGCCATGCTGGAGTTCACCGCCGCGCCCCGCCTGCCCCACAGCCGCCTCGCGTGCCAGATCCAGCTCACCGAAGCCCTGGACGGTTTGACGGTAGACTTGCCCGCGACCCAATACTGACCCTTGCCGCAGGAACCTCCGTCCATGATCCTCGAACTCGCCGACATCCGCATTCAGCCCGGCCGGCAGGCCGCCTTCGAGGAGGCCATTCAGCACGGCATCGCCACCGTCATCCACCGTGCCCGGGGATTTCACAGCGCCAAGGTGAACCGGGGCATCGAATCACCCGAGCGGTACATCCTGCAGATCCTCTGGAACACACTTGAAGACCACACCGTGGGCTTTCGCGAATCGCCGCTGTTCGCCGAGTGGCGGGCCATCGTCGGCCCGTTTTTCGCGGCGCCGCCGGTGGTCGAGCATTTCGAACTCTTCAGCCCTCTCGCGTGAGAACCCGCACTGCCGCGGCAATAAAAAAGGGGCTTCAAGCCCCTTTTTTATTCATGCCTGCAAAAGTCGCAAGCCTCACCGGGTCCCTCGTTCCGCCAGGAAAATCTCGATGCGGCGATTCCGGGCACGGCCGGCTTCCGTGCCGTTGTCGGCGATCGGCTCGTGGGAACCCCGGCCGTCAATCTGGATGCGCCGGCCATCGACACCGCGCGCCACCAGATAGTCGCGCGTGCTGGCGGCGCGATTGACCGACAGCGGGTTGTTGATCGCGTCTGAGCCGGTGCCGTCGGTGTGGCCGATGATCCGGATCTCGGTATTGGGCTGACTGTTCAGGCCCTGCGCAAACTGATCCAGAATAGGCCGCAGATTCGCCTTGATCTCCGCGCTGCCGGTGTCAAACGAAATATCGCTCGGGATGTTGAGCTTGAGTTGGTTGTCGGCGGTCTGCGAAACGGCCACGCCCGTGCCCGCCGTAGCCTGCTCCATGGCCGCCTTCTTTTCCTGCATCTGTTTGGACCAGATGTAGCCCCCGAGCGCCCCCAGCCCGGCGCCAACCACCGCCCCGCCCCGGCTGTCGCCAATCGCTGCGCCTGCCACGGCCCCAATGCCTGCGCCAATGGCAGTGCTGCGCTGAGTTTCATTCATATTGGCGCAACCACCGGCAAACACGGCAACCGCCGTGGTCAACAATACAGTACGGCTGCGGCAAGAATTCGCAGGAAAGGTCATGGTTTCTCTCCTAATGCATGGGACACGGTCAGACTTTACTGCCCCCAAGTCCATGCACCCTGTCCGGAAACAGACAAGCCTGCAACAAGATGTGAAAGTCTCTCCCACCCTCGCGGAAGAACACGGTAGTTCCGCGTCCATCCACTGCCGTTCAGCCCGCATCTCTGGGGGGGCCGGCAGCCATATGGCCGGCGACCAACCTGGCCAGCAGCGACTGAAACTGCACCTGTTCCGCCGCGCCGAGCGGCGCCACCAGGCGCGCCTGAACCCGGGCCACGGCGGCCTGCATGGCCAGCGCCGCAGCCACGCCCGCGGGCGTGGTCCACAGCAGCTTGCGCCGCTTGTCGTGCGCGTCGACCTCGCGACGGACCCAGCCACGCGCCTCCAGCCGCCCGATCACCGAGCCCGATGTCGCGGCGTCGAGCGCCACACGGCCCGCCAGCGTCACCTGGTCCGCCCCAGGTGTATCCATCAGGGCATTGAGTATGGCGAACTGCACGGGCGTGACGTCGAATGCCGCGGTCTCTTCCATGAAGAGCGCAACGGACACCTGATGGGCCCGCCGGATCAGATGCGCCGGCGCATGCCGAAAATCGAAACTGGAGGCCATGCGATCAGTGTAAACGGCCAATTCATGCACTATAGTGCCTGGCATCCCTGCGTCTCTTGAAAGGTCGACATGCGCTATCTTTTCCCGCCCGCGCCCCCGGTCTCCATCCCGATCAAGGGGCAGGCCGAGCAATTTCCCGTGCACCGCATCTACTGTGTGGGCCGAAATTATGAGGAACATGCCCGGGAAATGGGATTCACGGGCCGCGAGCCTCCCTTCTTTTTTCTCAAGCCCGCGGATGCCTTGGTGGTGGTGCAGGATGGCGAGACCGGCACCATGCCCTACCCGAGTCTGACCAGCAACCTCCATCACGAAATCGAACTCGTGGTGGCCATCGGAACCGGTGGCCACCGCATCGCGGCGGCCGACGCGCTCAAGCACGTCTTCGGCTATGCGGTGGGCCTGGACATGACACGTCGCGATCTGCAGAACGACATGAAGAAGCAAGGCCGGCCCTGGTGCATCGGCAAGGCCTTTGACCATTCCGCGCCCATCGGCCCGATCACTCCCGCCGCCTTGGCGGGTGATCTGAACCTGGCCGAAATCGACCTCCAGGTCAATGGCGTGCAGCGCCAGCACAGCCACATCGCCAAGCTGATCTGGAATGTGGCGGAAACCATCGAGCACCTGTCCGCCGCGTGGCAATTGCAGCCAGGCGATCTGATTTTCACCGGCACGCCCGAAGGCGTCGGGGCTGTCGTGCGCGGGGACCTGCTGACGGGCTCGGTCACCGGACTGGGCGAGTTGCAGTTGCGGATATCGTGAAGTGAGATATCAGCTGTGGGGCTATTGGACTGGCGCATGGCTTGTGCCTTGGCATCATCCGTGGCGGTTCGTGCCAGCCACGCGCGCCGGGCGCCATTGGCCCCTCCTACAATTTGACCGACACGTTTCAACCCGCCCACACAGAGACAGACGGCCTTGAAAATCCTTGAATCATTGGCCCGGCTCAGCGCCATCCTGGCCGGCGCATTGCTTGCACTGATCACCGTGCTGACCTGCCTGAGCATCCTTGGGCGCGAAACCATCGGCGTCACCGTGCCGGGGGACTTCGAGCTCGTGGCGCTGGCCACGGGAGCCGTGGTGGGGCTGTTCATGCCCCTGTGCCAGGTGCACCGCGGCAACATCGTCGTGGATTTCTTCACCGCGCGGGCGCCCAGACGCCTGAACGCTGTGCTCGACCGCCTGGCCGCGCTGATTCTCGGCACCTGCTTCGTGCTGCTGGCCTGGCGCGCCGGCCTGGGGGGCTATGGGTCCTGGAGCAGCCAGTCGACGACCATGCTGCTCGGATTTCCGGAATGGGTGGCCTATGCCACCATGACGCCGGGCTTCCTGTTGACGGGGATCATCGGCCTTCACCAGTTTGTTTTCGGTTTCGACCGTTTCGGCAGCCACGGGCACGGCGAGGTCACCGTATGAGCGGCACGAGCATCGCCCTGGGGACGCTGGGACTCATGTTCGCGCTGATGGTGATTCGCGTACCGATCGCCATTGCGATGTTTGTTTCCGGCTCGATCGGCTATGTCACCATCACCGGCTGGGCGCCCTATGCAAGCTTCATGAACAGCATGGCGTTCGCGCGCTTTGCGAGCTACGACCTCTCGGTCATCCCGCTGTTCATCCTGATGGGCCAGTTCGCCACCCAGGGCGGCATCAGCAAAGCCTTGTTCGACTTCACCGCCGTCATCACCGGCCGCCTCAAGGGCGGGTTGGCCATGGCCGCCGTGATGGCCAGCGCCGCTTTCGGGGCCATTTGCGGCTCGTCCGTTGCCACGGCGGCCACGATCACCGGCGTGGCGCTGCCCGAGATGAAGCGGCATGGCTATTCCGGACGCCTGGCCACGGGCACACTCGCCACCGCGGGCACCCTGGGCATCCTGATTCCGCCCTCCGTGCCCCTGGTGATCTACGCCATCCTGACCGAACAGAACATCGCAAAACTGTTCCTGGCGGCCACTGTGCCCGGTGTCCTCGCGATGCTGAGCTACATGCTCGTCATCGCCATCTACGTGCGGCTCGTTCCAGGCCACGCGCCAGACGTCAGTGGCGTCCAGGCCGGCCGACTGACGTGGCGGCTGCTGCTCGGACTGGCCCCCATCGCCGCGGTCTTCCTGCTGGTTTTCGGGGGCATCTACGGCGGCTACTTCTCCCCCACCGAGGGAGCCGCCGTGGGCGCCGGCACGGCCTGCCTCGCCGCATTGATCAAGCGAGAAATGACCTGGGTCAAGTTCCGCAACTGCTTTTACGCCACGGCGGAAAGCTCCGCCATGATTTTCCTGATTTTCATCGGTGCCGACGTGATGAACTCGACGCTCGCCCTCACGCAGGTGCAGCACGCCCTGGTCGAACTGATTGCCAGCTGGAACATGGCGCCCATCTGGGTCATGGTGGCCATCGTCGCCCTGCACATCGTTCTGGGCACGGTGACGGAGGAGCTTTCCATCATCCTGCTGACCATTCCGATCTTCTTCCCGGTCGTCATGGGGCTGGACTTCGGCATGCCCAAGGAGTCGCTGGCGCTGTGGTTCGGCATCATGATTCTCATGGTGGTGTCGTTCGGCTTGCTGGTTCCGCCGATGGGCCTGAATGTCTACGTGGTCAACGGATTGGCGCGGGATGTCCCCCTCGGGGAAACGTTCCGCGGCGTGCTGCCCTTCCTGATCAGCGACTTCGTCCGCATCGGCCTGCTCCTCGCCTTTCCCGGCATCTGCCTGTGGCTGGTGAAAGTCATCTCGTGACGGGCGGGCGCAGCACCGCGCTGAACCCGAGGGAATTTCCCGTGGCCGGCACCTTCTCTTGCCGATATCGTCGATTTTTTGATCCAAGGAGACACACATGATCCAACGTCGCACCCTGCTCAAGACTGGCGCCGCCGCGGCACTCGGCGCACCGGCGCTGACGGGCTTCGCCCAGCAGTCCGTCACGCTGAAATTCAGCACCTTCATGGCGCCGCAATCCAACGTGTGGCTGAACATGCACAAGGCGTGGATGGACAAGGTCACCAAGGAGTCGGGCGGCCGCATCAAGTTCGAGGGTTATCCGGCCATGCAGCTCGGCGGCTCACCGGTACAGCTCTACGACCAGGCCAAGGACGGTGTGGCCGACATTGTCTGGACGCTGCCCGGCAACACCGCAGGCCGCTTCCCGCGGATCGAGGTCTTCGAACTGCCGTTCATGATGAGCCATGCCGAGGCCACTTCGAAGGCGTACTGGGAGTACGTGCAGACCGTGGCGTCCGACGAGTTCAAGGACACGCAGGTCATCGCGCTGCAGGTCCATGGCCCGGGTGTCATTCACACGGCGGAAAAACCCGTCAAATCGGTGGCCGACCTCAAGGGCCTGAAAGTGCGTGGTCCGACCCGCCAAGTGACGCGCCTGCTGGCCTCCCTGGGCGCCACGCCCGTCGGCATGCCGCTGCCCGGCATCCCGGACGCGCTGAGCAAGGGCACCATCGTGGGCTGTGTGATTCCCTGGGAGGTCGTGCCATCGGTCAAGGTGCACGAGCTCACCAAGTACCATGCGGAATTCGACCCTGCGGGGGGGGCGCTCTACACCACCACGTTCGTCATGACGATGAACAAGGCCAAATACAACGCTTTGCCGCCCGACCTGAAAAAGGTCATCGACGCGAACTCCGGCATGGCGACCTCGGGCTGGCTGGGCAAAGTGCAACAGGCTGGCGACATCGCCGGCCGCAAGGCCGCCGTCGACCATGGCAACACCATCTTCACGGTGAACCCGGAAGCCGCCCAGGAATTCCGGCGCAAATCACGCAGCATCGAGATCGACTGGGTCGAAGACATGAACAAGAAAGGCTTCGACGGCAAGAAGCTGCTCGACACGGCAAAGGCACTGATCGAAAAGCACACGAAGGCCACCAAGGCCTGAGGTCCGGCAGGACGCGGGCCGCAGGGGCTCCATGGAGCCCTTTTTCTTGCCCCGTTACACTGGAATCCATGTTCCACAGCCCCATCAAGCACTGCCGCAACTGCGGCGCCACCGTGGCCTACCGGCTGCCTGACGATGGAGACACCCGGGAACGGGCGATCTGCACCGCCTGCCACACCGTTCACTATGAAAATCCGTTGAATGTGGTGGGCACCGTCCCTTGGCTGGACCATCGCGTGCTGCTGTGCCGGCGCAACATCGAGCCCCGACGAGGCAAATGGACCTTGCCCGCGGGGTTCATGGAACTGGGGGAAACCGCGCCCCAAGGCGCCGCCCGCGAAACCGACGAGGAAGCTGGCGCGCATATCGAGATGCAGGACCTGTTCAGCGTGATCAGCGTGCCACGCATCGGGCAGGTCCATCTCTTCTATCGAGCCCGGCTGCTGAGCGACCGGCTCGCCCCCGGCCCGGAAACCCTCGAGGCTCGGCTTTTTTCCGAAGCGGAAATTCCCTGGGACGAACTGGCCTTCCGGACGGTGCGCGAAACCCTGCTGCGCTACTTCGCCGACCAGCGCCAGGGGCGCTACGGCGTGCACACCATTGACATCGACTGAATAAGCCCCCCCGACGGCCGCGGGCACGCCGGCGGCAGCGGTCTGGTCAACAGGCAGGCCTTTACAGGAGTACTCATGAAAACACTCAGTGGCCTCGATGCATCCTTCCTCTACCTGGAAACCGCCGAAACGCCCATGCATGTGGGTTCGCTGCACCTGTATGAACTGCCCGCGGATTTTCGTGGCAGCTTTCATCGCGCGGTCACCACCCACATTGCCCGGCGCCTGCACCTGGCCCCCATCTTCACCCGGCGACTCAGCGCCGTGCCACTGGCCCTGGGGCATCCCGCCTGGACCGAAGCCGAGTCGGTGGACCTGGGCCATCACATCCGCAAAGCCTCGGGCAAGAAGCTGAGCCTCCACGCCGTCGAAGCCGAGGCCGCGCGGCTGCACGGCCAGTGCATGGACCGCGACCGCCCCTTGTGGGAATTCCATGTCTTCGAACGCGTCGAAACGCCCCCGGGTGTCGCGGCGCAGGGCCGGCTGGTCGCGTTCTACACGAAGATTCATCACGCGGCACTGGACGGCAAAGGGGGCGCCCTGCTGGCGCAGGCCATCATGGACCTCACCCCCGAGCCCCGCGACGTGCCGCCACCCGGCAAGTCCGCCCCTCGCCGCGGAAAAACCG
>JAEWVY010000034.1 GCA_023396625.1 Pseudomonadota bacterium
GCTGAGAACCCCGGAAATAGCCTGATATCTTGCCTTGCGCGCGGCATCTTCCGGGCTTTCGCCGGGTGCGGCACGTGCGTCGACGTGCCGCACCGCCAGGGGCACGCCGAGCCGTGCACAGACAGCCACGCAATGGCGTTCGAACTCATCGGCCGCCGCCTGCAATCCGTGGTGAACATGGATGGCCCGGACCTGCCCTGGCCATTTCTCAGCGCAGGCCTGCAGCAGTGCCGTGGAGTCGGCCCCGCCGCTGAAAGCCACGGCGAGCGGCAAGCCGGGGGAAAATGCCGCCATCGCGGACGCGAAGGATTCGCTCATGGAACGCCGTGGCTCCGGGTCGCCGCTCCGCCTAGCATCCCGTGGGCGCGGCTCAGCACCCGCGAGGGCGTGAAAACCGCCAGTGAATCACCGGCCCGCGGGCCCCTTGCCATCGTGGTCTTTGCCGCGGTCTCTACTTGGCGTCGGCCTTGGTGTCGACGAAGCGGCCGTAGCTTTGCAGCCGGGCGTGGCGCCGCTCGATCAGTTCCTTGACCTTGAGATCGCCCACCTGGCGCAGCGCGTCGCCGAGCGCACGCTTTAGAAAGGCGGCCATCTGCTTGGGATCACGGTGCGCACCACCCACCGGTTCGTTGACGATTTTGTCCACCACGCCCAGGGCCTTGAGCCGGTGGGCGGTGATGCCTAGGGCCGCGGCCGCTTCCTCGGCCTTGTCGGAGGTTTTCCAGAGAATCGACGCGCAGCCCTCGGGGCTGATGACGGAATAGATCGAGTACTGCAGCATCAGCACCTGATCGCCCACCGAAATCGCCAGCGCGCCGCCGGAGCCGCCCTCGCCGATGATGGTGGTGATGATGGGCACCTCCAGTTGCGCCATCTCGAAGATGTTGCGGCCAATGGCCTCGGACTGGCCGCGCTCCTCGGCATCGATGCCTGGGTAGGCCCCCGGTGTATCGACGAAGGTGAAGACCGGCAGGCCAAATTTCTCGGCGGTTTTCATCAGGCGCAAGGCCTTGCGATAACCCTCTGGCTTGCTCATGCCGAAATTGCGCAGCCCACGTTCACGGGTGTCCCGGCCCTTCTGGTGTCCCAGGACCAGGCACGGCGTGCCATTGAATCGCGCCAGCCCGCCCACAATGCTCAGGTCATCGGCGAAGTGGCGGTCGCCATGAAGTTCGACGTAATCGGTGAAGATGTCGCTGACATAGTCCAGCGTGTAGGGGCGCTCGGGGTGGCGGGCGATCTTGGTGATCTGCCATGGCGTCAGGTCCGAGTAGATGTCCTTCGTGAGCTGCTGGCTTTTCTTGCTCAACTGGTCGATTTCCTCGGAAATGTCGACCGCGGACTCCGTCTGCACGTAACGCAGTTCCTCGATTTTGCCCTCGAGCTCCGCGATGGGCTGCTCGAAATCCAGAAATGTCTTCTTGGCCAAGGCCATTCTCCTGCAGGGCCGCGCACAGCGGCTTTGACAAGCCCGACGCCCGAAAGCCCGAAACGGCTTTCTAGTACGCCACGGGCTCGGGGTCGAGCGAGCGCCAAATATACCAAGTCGCCACGCTTCGATACGGCGCCCACGCGGCCGCCACCTCCCGCGCATCGCTGCGGCTGACCGATTCACCCGAGAAGTAGTTCTGGCTGATGCCGTTGATCAGCCCGACATCGTCAAGCGGCAGTACGTCCGGCCGCAACAGGTGGAAAATCAGGAACATTTCCGCCGTCCAACGGCCAATGCCCCGGATGGCGACCAGCTCGGCGATGATGGCTTCGTCGTCCATGCCCCGCCAGGCCTCGACGTGCACCCGCCCCGACTCGAAATGGAGGGCCAGGTCCACCAGATATTCGACCTTGCGCGCGCTCAAGCCCGCCGCACGCATATCGTCCACCTTCAATCGCAGCAGGTCGCCCGGCGCCATGCGCGCGGGCAGGCGTTCGAAGCGCTCCCACACGGTCTGCGCCGCCTTGACCGAAATCTGCTGGCCCACAATGGATCGCGCCAGCGTCGTGAAGGCGTCACCACGCGACTGCAGACAGGCATCGCCAAAGCGGGGAATCAGCCGCTTCATGACCCGGTCCTTCCTGACCAGGTGGCGCCGCGCATCGGACCAATAGCTCGGTGTCGCCATGGAAACTATATTTTTTGTAGCAGACATTGACCTACCGATGCTGGCTGGCAATTGTTTTGAGCGAAATTTTCATGCCGCCGCCTCCCAGGTCGTCCCCGTGGCCGAGTCCTTGAGCACGACGCCCTGTGCCAAGAGCGCGTCGCGGATGCGGTCCGCCTCGGCAAAATTTCTGGCTTTCTTGGCCTCGGCGCGTGCCTCGATCTGCGCCTGGATGGCGGCTTCGTCCAGCGTCGAGCCCGCCTTGAGGTAGGCGTCCGGCTCGTCCTGCAGCAAGCCCAGGCAAGCGCCCAGGGCCTTGAGCAGACCGGCCAGCTGCAGCGAGCGCGTCTTGTTGACTTCGGTCGCCAGCTCGAACAGCACCGCCACCGCCTCGGGCGTGCCAAAGTCCTCGTCCATGGCCGCCTTGAAGCGGGCCGCGTAGGGGTTCACCCAATCGATCTCCACCGCCGCCGGCTTGACAGCCTGCAGCGCGGTGTACAGGCGCTTGAGCGCGCCGCGCGCATCGTCCAGGTGCGCGTCGCTGTAGTTCAGCGGACTGCGGTAGTGGGCGCGGAGGATGAAATAGCGCACCGTCTCCGGGTCGTATCTGGCCAGGATTTCGCGGATGGTGAAGAAATTGCCCAGCGACTTGGACATTTTCTCGTTGTCCACCCGCACGAAGCCGTTGTGCATCCAGAAACGCGCCAGCGGCTGGCCCGTCGCTCCCTCGCTCTGGGCAATCTCGTTCTCATGGTGCGGAAACTGCAGGTCGGCGCCACCGCCGTGGATGTCGAAGCTCTCCCCCAGCATCTCGCAGCTCATGGCCGAGCACTCGATGTGCCAGCCAGGCCGCCCCGGACCGTAGGCGCTGTCCCACTTGGCCTCGGCGGGCTCGCTGGGTTTGGCGGATTTCCAGAGCACGAAATCGAGCGGGTCGTCCTTGCCGTCCAGCACGGCCACCCGTTCGCCAGCGCGCAGTTCGTCCAGCGACTTGCCCGAGAGCTTGCCGTAGCCCGGAAACTTGCGCACGGCGTAGTTCACGTCGCCATTGCCGGCGCGGTAAGCCAGGCCCTTGCGCTCCAGAACGCCGATCAGGCCCAGCATCTGCGGCACGTACTCGGTGGCGCGCGGCTCATGTGTCGGACGCTCGATGCCCAGGGCATCGGCGTCCTGGTGCAGGGCCTCCACCATGCGGTCGGTCAGTGCGCGGATGGTCTCGCCGTTTTCCAGCGCGCGCCTGATGATCTTGTCGTCGATGTCGGTGACGTTGCGCACATAGGTCACGCGGTAGCCGCTCGCCCGGAGCCAGCGCTGCACCATGTCGAACGCCACCATGGCGCGGGCATGGCCCAGATGGCACAGATCGTAGACAGTCATGCCGCAGACGTACATGCGGACATGGCCAGGCTCGAGGGGTTGAAACGGCTCCAGCGCGTGCGTGAGCGTGTTATAAATGCGCAGACTCATGAGAGTTGAATGTGTGAGAGGACACGCTTCGCGGCACAGCGATGCGATCTTGACGTTTCCCGCCATTGTGGAGGGCCAGACTGGCCGGCAGGAAGCGGAGGAAACCCGACCTCGCGGCTACAATGCCAGGCAGTATATAGCCCCTCGCCCGAGCCAGAATCCGCGTATTTTCAAAGAGCGCCATGAATCACCAGACATCTTTCGCAAAATCGCACGCCGTGCGTGAAATCGTTCGCAGCCTGGCGCTCGCAGCGGTACTGACGGCGGGGCTTGCCCACGCCGACGAATATGGCGAAATCAATCAGCTGGTGCGCTCCGGCAAGCTGGCCGAGGCCATGAAGCGGACCGATCAATACCTGGCCACCAAACCACGCGACCCCCAGGCGCGCTTCCTCAAGGGCGTCATCCAGAGCGAATCGGGCAAACCCGGCGATGCCATCGCCACCTTCCTGAAGCTCACCGAAGACTATCCGGAACTGCCCGAGCCCTACAACAATCTGGCCGTGCTCTACGCGGGGCAGAACCAGTTCGACCTGGCCCGTGCGGCGCTCGAGATGGCGATCCGGACCAATCCGAGTTATGCCACCGCCCACGAGAACCTGGGCGACGTCTACGCCCGGCTGGCCAGTCAGGCCTACAGCAAGGCCCTGCAGCTTGATGGCAACAACACGGGGGTGCAGCCCAAGCTGGCGCTGATCCGCGAACTGTTCGCGCCCGGCGCCAAGGGTGTGCGCCCAACCATCACAGCGGCCGCCCCCGCGAAAGCGGCGTCCGCCTCCCCCGTCACGACCCCCGTGGCCACCGCCATCAAGGCGCCGGCGTCCGCTCCGTTGGCAGCGGCATCCGCCGCGCCAGCCGGCACTCCCACGAAAGCCCCGCCCGTGGCATCGGCGGGCGACCCCGGGAAGGATGTCGAAGCGGCCGTGCGGGCCTGGGCCGCGGCCTGGGCGTCCAAGGACATGAACGGCTACTTGGCCGCCTATGGCCAGGACTTCGACCCTCCGGGCAAACAATCACGCAAGACCTGGGAAGAGGACCGCCGTGCCCGGATCCTTGGCAAATCCAAAATCACCGTCAATCTCGCCAACCTGAGCATCAGCGTGAAGGGCGACAAGGCCACCGCGCGCTTTCGGCAGGAATACCGCGCGGATTCTCTGAACGTGAACAGCCGCAAGACGCTGGAGCTCGTGAAATCGGGTGACCGCTGGGTCATCGTGAAGGAATCCACAGGCGCCTGATGACGGGTGGGACGCGGCGACGGCACATGCGCCGTTTTGAGACCTTTTTTGCCATGAACCCAGTATGAAAAGGTCGTTGTTAGCTATTATTTTGATAGCTATCGTGGCAATTTCCACGGCCTCTCCCGCCCTGGCGGCAAAACGCGAGGCGAGGGGAGACTCCGGTGTCAGCAGGTCGCACAAGGCAAAACGCGAGAAAAAGCCGGCGGCGGCGTTTCTGGCCTCGCGCGGCGGCGAAGCCGAGACCCGGCTGATCGAGGTCTACCGCCTGGTGGGCCAGGGCCGCCAGCGCCAGGCGCTGGCCCAGGCCGAACGCCTGGTTCGGGACCACCCCAATTTTCAACTGGCCCAGCTGGTCTATGGCGACCTGCTGAGCAGCCAGATCCGCCCTGTGCGCAAGCTGGGCGACGTGCCCGACACGACGGCGCAGGCCGCGGCATCGGTGCTCGCTGACCTCCGGGCCGAGTCCCAGCTTCGCCTGAAGGCGCTGCGTGAGCGCCCTCCGGCCGGCAGCATTCCCTCGAATTTCCTCGCCCTGCCGTCTCGTACCCGTCACGCGATCGCCGTGGACACCTCCCGTTCGCGGCTGTACCTGTTCGAGAACGGGCCGACCGGCTTGAAACTGGTGGCCGACTATTACGTTTCCGTCGGCAAGCTGGGCGTGGACAAGTCGACCGAGGGCGATCAACGCACGCCGCTGGGGGTCTACTACATCACTGGCAACCTGAACCCGAGATCGCTGCGGGATTTTTACGGCTCGGGCGCGCTTCCGATCAACTATCCCAACGCGCTCGACCAGAGCCGCGGCAAGACCGGCAGCGGCATCTGGCTCCACGGCACCCCGCCCGATCAGTTTTCACGCGCCCCCCAGGCATCGGACGGCTGCATCGTGCTCGCCAACCCGGATCTGAGCCGCCTCATCCGCGTGGTGGAAACCCGCTCCACCCCGGTGGTGATCGCCCGCCAGCTGCGGTGGGTCCCCCCGCAGACGATCCGAGCAGACAGCCGGTCCTTCGAGGACAGCGTGCAAGCCTGGCGAGCGGCCAAGGCCAGCGGCGACATCTCACGCGTGCTGGGCTTTTACGCGCCGGACTTTCGCAGCTACTCCAAGACATTGCCGGAATGGACCCCCGCGCTGCGCGACGAGGTCCGCCGTGTCGACGGGCGGCCCATTGAGCTCAAGGACCTGTCCTACCTGCGCTGGACGGACACGGCCGACACCATCGTCGCCACCTTTGGCGAAGTCGTCGAGGGCGCGCGAACCGGCCCGGTCAAGCGCCAGTATTGGATTCGTCAGGGAACACAGTGGAAAATTTTCTTCGAAGGAGTGATTGGATGATCCCCAAGTCCCATGTCTCGGGCCGGCGCCTGGTGCTGTTTGCGGCGGCCTCCGCGGCGTTGCTTCTCGGTCATGCGGCGCAGGCCCAGGCACCGGGGGCGGCGCCTCAGGTCAAGGTCACCACCTCCGTCGGCGAATTCGTCATCGAGTTGTACCCCGACAAGGCGCCGAAGACGGTCGAGAACTTCCTGGCCTATGTCGGGGAAGGCTACTACACCGGCACGGTATTCCATCGCGTGATCGACAACTTCATGATTCAGGGTGGCGGATTCGACACCAGTTTTGCGCGCAAGCCCACCCGCGCGCCCATCGACCTCGAAGCCCGCAGCGGATTGAAGAATGAACGCGGCAGTGTCGCGATGGCGCGCACCAGTCACCCGAATTCCGCCACTTCCCAGTTTTTCGTCAACGTGGTGGACAATCCCAACCTCGACGCACCCCGGCCCGACGGTCACGGTTATGCCGTTTTCGGCAAGGTGGTCAGCGGCATGCCTGTCGTGGACCAGATCAAGGCCGTGCCCACCGGGCCTGGTGGTCCTTTCCGCAGCGACGTCCCGCAGACAGCCGTCGTCATTCAATCCATCTCTGTCCTGAAAAAATAACCATGAGCAACCCGAAAGTCGATCTCCACATCGCCGGTCACGGCATCATCACCCTCGAACTCGACGCGGAAAAAGCCCCAAAGACGGTGGCCAACTTCCTGGCCTACGTCGAGAACGGCCACTACGGCAACACCCTGTTTCACCGCGTGATTCCGGGCTTCATGATTCAGGGCGGTGGCATGGAGCCAGGCATGAAGCAAAAGTCCACCAACGCCGCCATCGAGAACGAGGCCAACAATGGCCTCAAGAACGACACCTACACCGTCGCCATGGCGCGCACCAGCGCTCCGCACTCCGCCACGGCGCAGTTCTTCATCAACGTGGCCAACAACAACTTCCTGAACCACACGGCGCCCAGCGCCCAGGGCTGGGGCTATGCCGTTTTCGGCAAGGTCGTGGGTGGCACCGACGTGGTCGACCGTATTGCCGGCGTGAGAACCGGCAGCCGCGGTGGGCATGGCGACGTTCCGCTCGACGACGTGGTGATCGAAAAGGCCGTTCTGGCCTGAGATCGTCACCGCGCCATGCCACCGCCCGGCGTCACGGAAGTCGTCGCGCCAGCGGCCTGGCACACCGTCGACTTCATTTCGGACCTGCATCTGCAGGCAGCGGAGCCGGCCACTTTCGACGCCTGGCGGCACTACATGGCGCAGACGCCGGCGGACGCGCTGTTCATCCTGGGCGATCTGTTCGAGGTCTGGGTCGGCGACGATGCCGCCCGCGAACCCGGCTTCGAGCACGCGTGCGCCCGGGTCCTGGCTGACACGGCCCACCGTTGCGCCGTGTATTTCATGGCCGGCAACCGCGATTTTCTCGTCGGCCACGAGTTCCTTGACACCTGTGGCGTGCACCGTCTGGGCGACCCTTGCGTCCTGGTCTTTGCACGGCAGCGCTGGCTGCTGTCTCACGGCGACGCCCTGTGCCTCGCGGACACGGCTTATCAGGCCTTTCGCGCGCAGGTGCGCGGCACGGCGTGGCAGCAGACGTTCCTGGCGCGCCCGTTGCAGGAGCGCAAGACGATCGCCCGGGAACTCCGGCGCCAGAGCGAAGCCCTTCGCCAGGCTCGCCGGGGTGCCCAGAACGACGCCGATGTGGACGCCGCCGCGGCGGGCCGGTGGCTGTCCGAGTCAGGTGCCACGACGCTGATTCACGGGCACACCCACCGGCCAGGCCGGCACGTGCTGTCCGCCGCGGGCCACGACACGCCCGCCCTCGACCGGGTGGTGCTCAGCGATTGGGACGCGGCGGCCCGACCGGCGCGCGCGCAGGTGCTTCGCGGCGACCGGCAGGGCGCGCTGCGACGCATCGATCTCGCCCGGTGACGATGTTCCAGGGGCTGCGCCGCCAGCTTGCGCGGGCCCTGGCCGTCGCCAGGCCCCAGCGGCACCTGCCAGATGCCTCGTGGAACAGCACGCTGGCGCGCTTTCGCTTCCTGGCCCGGCTCGATGAAGGCAACCGTCAGCGGTTGCGCGAATTGGTCACGGTCTTTCTGGACCGGAAGGAATTCCATGGCGCGGGGGGGCTGGATGTCACCGGCGACATGGCCCTCGCCGTCGCTGCCCAGGCCTGCCTGCCCCTGCTCTGCCTTGCCCGGAACCGGAGCGCGGCCCAAGCCCTGGACTGGTATGACGACTTCGTCGGCATTGTCCTGCATCCCGGAGAGGTGCTGGCCCAGCGCATGGTGCTGGACGATTCAGGCGTCGTGCACCATTTCCACGAAGCCCTGACGGGCGAGTCAATGGACGGCGGCCCGGTGATGTTGAGCTGGGCCGACGTGGACGCGGCCGATCTGACCGCCGAATCGGGCTACAACGTGGTGATCCACGAGTTCGCGCACAAGATCGATCAGCACGATGGCCAGGCCGACGGCTGCCCTCCCCTGCCCGCTGGCTTCCTGGGTGCCAGCCACCCGGCGGAGGCACGTCGGCGCTGGCGCGAGCGGTTTGGCGCGGAGTACGACAAATTCAGCGACCAGGTGACGGCCGCCGCCCGTTTCGGGCCTCTGGTGCCCCGGCCGTGGCTCGACGCCTATGGTGCGGAGTCCTGGGCCGAGTTTTTCGCCGTGGCTTGCGAAGCCTATTTCGTTAACCCCGAGGCCCTGTCACGCGAACACCCGGATCTCCACACCCTGCTTGACCAGTTGTTCCGCCCGCCCACCTGACCCGCCGAGCACCGCGTCAGAAGTTCGAGGCCACCGCAAAGCGGGCGCCAGCCAGCTTGAGCCCCCACATCAGCTCCACCAGCGCCGGGTTGTTGAGCAACGGCTCGCCACCAATGATCAGCCAGTACCCGGTTCCATCCACCCAGAACGGCAGGAATGAAACCCTCGGCAGCAGGAACTCCGCATCCGTGTGGAACGACACGTAGCGGGAAGCGCCGTCCCACCCCCGACGCGCCTGGCGCGCGGCGAAATCGGCGTAATCCGCCGCGGCCGCACTGAGCGCATCCGCCTCGTCCTGCCCCATACCGGTGTGGCCGAGGCAGAAACCGGCCTCGGACGCCAGCGCCGCCCGCCGCTCACCCGACAGCGAGGCAATGACATGCTGAAGGAAATCGTCCAACTTGGCATCCGGCCCCTGCAAGGGGCGCTGCAAGGTCTGTATCCAGCCTTCACGAAGCGCCTCTGCGGTCATCCCCGACGAGACCTCGGTCCGACCGGCCCAGGTGACGGCGTCAATCGCCCGGTCGCCGGCCAGCAGCGCCTGCAAGGCCAGCGCCGAAGCGTCCGGCGCCTTTTGCGCAAAGGCATGCAGCGCGCCCGACGGCGTCAGCATGAACCATTCATCAGTTGCGGTGTTGGCCATATCCCTGTCCGTTGTCATTGAAGTGAAGAAGAAGTCGACGACGGGACGCAGTCTGTCATGCCGCCCGCCATCGCCGTCTGCGCAGGATCAAGTCCCCCGCCGGAAATCACCTGGAAGCCACCTCCCCGGAAGGCGGCGTGGCCAAAGCCATGCCCTGCACCAGTTCGGCCAGGAACTCCTCGAGCTCACGCACCTGCATGCCCAGTTGCTGCGTCCGGTCCTCGGCCGCCGCGCCATCGATCTCGCGCACACTCAGGACCGAGGCCAACGCGTCGCTTTGACAAACCCGCCTGAACACCCCCAAGGGCGTGTTGCTCGAGACCCAGTTGTCCGCGGGATGAAAAATCACCGCGTTCTGAATCGTCAGGCGCACCTCGAACGGCCGGCCTTGCATCAACAATTCGGCGAGTTGGCGCATGAAGGCTGGCGGATGCGCCGTGGCGGCCACGCGCGCGCACAGCCCGGCAGGACTGAGGCCTGGCCGCTCGTCCGGCGTCGCCGTCGATGGGCGAGCCATCGCGCCCCCTCCGGGGACAGGCCCCGCAGCAGCGCGCGGCGTGCCCACCGCCACGCGGACAGGCACCGCCGCCGAGGGTTCCGGCGCACGCGGCGACACGGGAGGGGCACCACGGGCCGGCGCAACCGATCGGGCCCGCCCCACAGCCGCCGCCTGCTCCAGAGCCAGGCGCATGGCCTCGCTGCCATAGGGCCTGGACAGCCGGACCAGGCCCAGCCGCTGAACAACCGCCTCGTCCAGCGCGGCCCAAGTCCGGTCATGCGAGGGCAACAGCAGCACCGCAGGCGTGCCGTGGATCGCCTTCAGCAATGCCGCTTCGGTCTCTGGCGAGTGCTGGCCCAGGCCCAGGGCGGTCATGTCGACCACCAGCACGTCCGCCTCGGGCAGAACCACGTCCCGTCCAGGCGGTGCGCTGCGCCACGACCAGCCGCTCATGGAGCGCTTCAGAAAAAAATCGAAAGCGGCCTCCTCGCGAGGCGACAGGCCGCACACCACGAGATTCATGCGACAGCCTGCCCCACCGCCTCGAGCTGCAAGCTGACAGCCTCCCAGTCCTCGGGCAACACCGCGCCACCACGCAGCAGTTCGCGGCGCGCCAGCATGAAAGCCAGGTTGTCGTGACAGGTTACGCAGTGATGGAGAAAGGCTTGCTGGGCCGGCAGGTCCGCAGACCGGAACGATGCCACCACCTGTTCGGCCAGGGCGCGGGAATCATCCACGCTGCAGCGCCGCGCGCGGGTGGAAATATCCGCCGACGGCCGCGCGAGGATGCTCCAGCGCGTGGCCAGCGGTGTAATGCGGGGCAGGCGGGCCTGCGTGACCTGGGCATCGAACCAGCGCACCACATGCGCGGCCAGGCGGCTGCGCGCCATCTGCAGCGCAGAGCGTTTCAGAGCCACACCCTCTTCACCGAACGACACGAAGAGATCGGCCAGCGCTCCCTGCGCCGGTTCGGCGCCGGGGAGTTCCAGCGCGGCGTGCAGACGCCCCAAGTGGGAATCGGCTTCGCCTGGATGGCGCAACAAGCGCCGGGCGTGCCGCCGCACAGCCAGCCTCGCGAGTTCCTCGGGCGTCGGGTGCTTGCTCATTCCGAATCCGTCAGTCCAGCAAGGTATCCATGAGGTCGATCATGAATTCGGCCTCTTCCTGCGCCATGGCCTCGAAGCCCGCCGGCAGACCCAGGGCCTCAAGCACATCGGCGTCTCCCACCTGCTTGCCGATGTCCAGCAGGGCCTGGGCGACGCGCGGCACCTGGTCCGCAATGCGCGGATGCGCCAGCACCACGTGCGAAATGTCCCGTATGGCGCTTTCCACCAGCACGTGCAACTGGCCGCGGGTGAGGCGGGTCAGCGACGCATAGGCATCGGCCAGGAAAAACGCGGCCTCAGCCTCGCCCTTGATGACCATGCGCGCCGCGGCCTGGTAGCTCTCGACCTGTACCCAGCCAATGGCCGCGTCGGTGAGATCGGCCGGCTCCAGCAACCGCAGACCGATGAGTTTGACATCGCGGTTTTCGGTCAACGCGATGCGGCAGCCCGGCTTCAGGTCCTCGACCCGCGCGATGCCCGACGCCGCGCCGGTCGCGATCACCATTTCATCGTAGCGTTGCGCCGGCCGCGCGAACGGCAGATAGCCGTGCTTGCGGATCATGTCGGTCGCGTCGAAGGGGTTGGCGTACACCAGGTCGGCCTTGCCTGCGGTGAGCAATTCGGACTGCTCGTGCGCACTCGCCGGGGTCAACAGATGCAGGCCCAGGCCCGAGCGCCGCTGCAGTGTCGTGTTGAGCATGTGCCAGCCGGCAAAGCGCTCCGGCGCAAAATCCGGGGCGATCAGGAAATTGAGCGTCATGATGCGGCCCCCTCCTCGGCCAGCCACTGTCGGTACACCGGTTCCAGCTCGGCAATGCGCGTGCGCGAGGGCTTGCGCCGGACCGAGGTGTAGCCGACGGTCTGGCCGTTGCGGACATTGGGCACAGCCGTGGCGTACACCCAGTAGAAAGCGCCATCCTTGCGCAGATTCTTGACATAGCCGTGCCACTTCTTGCCGGCGATCAAGTCGTCCCACAGCCCCTGGAAGGCAAGCTTCGGCATGTCGGGGTGGCGCAGGATGTGGTGCGGCGCGCCGATCAGTTCCTCGCGCGTCCAGCCGCTCATTTCCACAAAGGCATCGTTGGCGTGGGTGATGATGCCGGCGAGGTCGGTGCGCGAGACGATCAGCCGCCCCTCGGGAAAAGGCACCTCGGCCTCGGTCGCATAGACGGTGCGTGAACTGCCGTCGTGGTAGGTCAGTCGGCTTTCCCTGAAAGGCGCCGCGGGAGGAGACATGTCGAGGAGTCCCATGCCAGCCCCCGTCAAATCATCTTGGACAGCGTTTCAGCCGCCCGCTTGATGTCCAGGAAAATCAGCCCCAGCTTGGCGTTCGACTTCGCCAGCACGGTCAGCACGGCCTCCGGCCCCGCCGAGCTCATGATGACATAGCCGCGCTCTCCCTGGATCAGCACCCGTTCGAGCGAGCCGCGCGCCAGCTCACGCGCGGTCCGGTCTCCCAGCGACAGCAAGGCGGCCGACATGGCCCCGATCCGGTCCTCGTCCATGCCGTTGGGCAGCGCCGAGGCAATCATCAGGCCGTCCGTCGAAATGAGGGCCGAGGCCTCGATGTCGGCCGTGGAGCCGTTGAGATCTTCCAGCGATTGCTGGAGCATGTCGGTGCGCATGAATAACTCCTGATCCGCGAAACTGCCTTAAATTGGACGAGTTTATGGCGCCCTCAGTTTTGACTTGCATCAAGTCACGAGGAACTGATTTTCGTCAGACCAGAAAAGCTTCACACAAAGTCCACCCAGCGTCGGGCTCATCCCGACGTCGATGGTCACCGCATGCAAGCGCGCGATGCGGCGCACGATGGACCAACCCAGTCCGCTCCCCGGTTGGCCCGTGCCCAGCACTCGATAAAAGCGCTCGCCCAGCCGCCCCAGCGCTTCGGGAGACAGGCCTGGACCGCTGTCCTCCACGGTCAGCACCAGGGCTTGGCCGGGAGCGGGCCTCGTCAGGCGCACCCGCACCGTGGCGCCGTCCGGGCTGTAGCGCAGCGCGTTGTCCATCAAATTGCGCAGCAGGACTTGTGCAAGAGGTGGCGGCATGGCGACCCCTGCGGCAACCGGCAGATCGAGCTCGAGCTTCTGCTTGCGCTCGCGAACACGCGGCGCCAGTTCATCGGCCAGCGTGCGGGTCACCGTGACCTGTTCCGCCGAGGACGCCTCGGCGGCGGGCCCGGCACCCAGGCCTGCGGCGGCCAGATGTTCTTCCCCCTCGCCAGATTCCAGCCTCGCGAGCTGCAGCAACTGGTCCACCAGGCGGGCCGCGCGGTCACACCCCTGGATGGTGGCAGTCAGCGCGGCCGCTCGGCCCGCCTCGTCGTTCGCGCCCTGCGCCACCTGCGCCTGCATGCGGATGGCGGCAATGGGCGTGCGCAGCTCGTGGGCTGCGTCCGCCGTGAAACGGCGCTCGGACGCCAGAAGGTCCGTCATGCGGTCGAACAGGGCGTTGAGGGCATGCACCAGGGGCGCGACCTCGCGCGGTACTTCGTTTGGCGGGAGTGGCTCCAGCGAATGCGGCTGCCGCGCCGCCACGGCAGCGCCGAGCTCGCGCAGCGGTCGCATGGCCCCTCGCACGGCCCACCACACACCCAGGGCCAACAGCGGCAGGGCCAGCGCCATCGGCCAGACAGCGCCACGCAGGCTGGACAACACGATGTGGCCGCGAGCCGATTCGAGCTCCCCCACATGGATCGTCACGTCGGATTCCCGGCCCTGCGTGCTGAGCACCCGCCAGACCTGACCCTGCACCTGTTGCGTGCTGAGTCCCACGACACCCGGGGGCGCCAGGGGATTCGAGGGCGCGTCGACCGAGCGCACCACCAGCCTGCCTTCATGCCAGACCTGGACAGCCACCTTGGTCTGATACTCATGCAGCCGGGGCGTGGCGGCAAAGTCTCCGCCACGGAGTTCGTCCAGATTCAGGCTGGCCAGCAAGGCGGCGGTCTGCGCCAGATGACCATCGAGCAATTCGTCGATCTCGTCCCTCGCATGAAGGCCCGTGAAGGCCACGGCCACAACCCAGACGATCCCTAGCATGCCCAGCACGGTGGCCAGCAGCCGCGTCTGCAGCGATTTCGCGCGGCCCACAGGGGCGGCCGGATCATTCGCCGTCATGCGTTGCGATCGGCGGGCCGCAGGACATAACCCACACCACGCAGTGTTTCGATCAGGCCGGGCCTGAGCTTGCGTCGCAGGTGGTAGATATACACCTCGACCGTGTTGCTCGCCACCTCGGTGCCCCACTTGTACAGATACTGCTCGATCCGTTCGCGGCTCAGTACGCGGCCGACGTTGAGCATAAACATCTGCAGCAAATCGAATTCACGCGCCGACAGTTCCACGGGCGCGTCCGCCAGCCAGACCTGGCGCGCCACGGGATCGAGCACCACATCGCCCACCGCAAGTCGCGTCTGCGCCTGCCCGTGAGCCCGGCGCACCAGCGCGCGCAAGCGCGCGGCAAGCTCGTGCAGATCCACCGGCTTGACCAGGTAATCGTCCGCGCCGCCGTCGAGTCCGGCGATGCGCGAAGCCACGGCGTCGCGCGCGGTCAGCACCAGCACCGGGGTGGCCACGCGCTGCGCCCGGGCCTCCTTCAGCACCTCCATGCCGTCCAGACGCGGCAGGCCCAGGTCCAGCACCATGGCCACATGCCCACCCGCGCGCAATTCCCGCGAGGCGGCCACGCCATCACGAACCCAATCCACCTGAAAACCCAGCTGCGTCAGGCCCGCGCGGATGCCCGACCCCAGCAGTTCATCGTCCTCGGCCAGCAAAATTCGCATCCACGGCTCCCCACATCGTGCCCAGACCCCCGCGCCCAGCGGGTTTGGCGCATGGTGCCTCCCGCAGATGAAGCCGCGCTTAAAACAGGGCCGCTGGCGTGCCGATCTCAGCGCCGCAGCAGCGGCTTCAACGCGTTCTGCAACCTGCGCGCCCGCCCGGCCTCGAATGCACTGGCCAGCACGGTGGCCACATCCTGCCCCCAGGTCTGCGCCGGAGCCGGATCGTTGCGTCGCGTCAGCAACCGCAGCTGGAAGGCGCGGCGGGCCTCCAGCTGCTCCGCGGGCGTCGGCACCTCGGCCGCCATCTCCAGCCGCAGCAGCGCTTCCTGAGCCTCGCCCGAGGGGGAGGCCCCCACCGCTTTCACCCAGGCCGCGCGCACCGCGGTGCTGACACCGCGTCCGAGCTCCTGCAGGCCAGGCACGGCCGCAGCATCGCGCCGCTCCCATGCCCCGAGCAGCTGCGTCAACGCCTCGCCGTGGGCCTGCGCGGCCAGGCGCCGCAGCGCCGCCTCGGCATGCTCGACGGCCTCGCGCTGGGCACGGAAGGCCGCGTCACCCAGGCGGGGGCCGCGATCCGGCCCCCTGCCCTCCCTGGCTTCGCGGAACGAGCCGCGCTCGTCCCGGCGGGGCTCGAATTTGTTGTCGCCAGGCCGGCCGGCGCCCCGGGGACCATCCCTGCGATCCCCGGGCCGGCCCCCGCGACTTGCGGCTCCGGGCTCGGCCTTCTTCATGCCAGGACGGTCATCGCCCCGCATGGCCACGACGCGGCGCGGCACTTCCTTTGGCGCGGCAGGCGCCGAGCCTTCCGCAGGAGATTCACTATCGATAGCAGACTTTCCTTGATCCACGCTGGAATCTTGCGGATTTTCCGTAGATTCGGCGCCGGACACCGTCACGCGGTCGACTTCGGCCTGCGCCTGGGCCTGGCCACGCAGGGCCGCTTCCAGCGCGGCCATCGCCGAGCGGATGCGTTGCGCATCGCCGCTGGCGTTGGCGGCCTCCAGGGCCTTGGCCGCGTCGAGCACGACGCGGTCGCGCTCGCTGAGCGTGGCGGCCGCTCTGTCGCGTTCGGCACTCTTGCGGCTGAACGCTTCGTCGATGGGCTTGCGGAAAGCATCCCAAAGCTTCTGCTCGATCCGCCGCTCCAGGGGCACCGCCTGCGCTTCGGCCTGCCAACGGTGGTGGAGCGCTTTGACAGCATCGATCCGCAACACCGGCGCCGCCCCGATGGCCGTGGCTTCGGCCACCATGGCATGCCGACGGTCCAGGCTGTCTTTCTGGGCGGCCTCGAGCGGCGCCTCCGCCTCGCGAATGGCGGCCTTCCACTGCGGCTGCAGTTCGGCAAAAGCCTTTTCGCCCAGGTGCCCCGCCTCACGCCAGCGGTTCGAAAACTGATGCAGGGCGCGAGAAAAGGCCTTCCAGTCGTGCGGCTCGGCGCGTTCGGCCTGGCGCTGCGTCCAGGCCCTGACCTCCTCGATCAACGCCAGTCGTTGCGCGCGGTGGGCGGCGCTTTCGGCCTTGAGCTTTTCCAGCCACACCTCGACCACCTTGTGCGCCTCGTTGCAGGCATCATCGAAGCGCTTCCACAGGCCATGGTTGGGCACGCTGCCCTTGTCCACGGCCTTCCACTGCTCGCGCAGCTGGCGCAGGGTGTCCTGCATCTTGCGCCCCCCCATCGCGGGCATGGGGGCGGGCATGGGGGCGGACGCGGACGGCGCCCCGGTCGCTTCGGTGGACGGCGCCGCCGGTTCGCCCGCCGGGCCCTCACCCTGCGCGGGGACTTCGGTTCCCGGTTCCGCGGCGGCGGCCTCTCCCGCGGCGGGGGCAGCGGGCGTCACCGGCCGGGGTCTGAGCAGGGCTTCAGCCTTGGCCACCAGTTCCTCGCGCAACTGGTCGGCACGCCAACGCTGCCAGCCCTCGAGTTCACCCGCGGCCCCCAGTGCGGCATGAACCCGGGCCTCGACGGCTGCATCCAGATGACGGGCATGCTCCTTGACGGCATTGCGCAGCGCCGCGGCGGCCCCCACACTGGCCTTGCCGTGTCCTTCGCCCACCTCCCGCTCGACCTTTTCGAGCACCGGCAACACCGCCGCCATCGCCTTCTGGCGCTGCTCCTCGCGCACGGCGGGATCGATCCTCGGCCGCGCCGGCTTGGGCGTGGCCTCGGCCGGCTCACCGCGCAGCGCCCGCACTTCATCGGCCCACACGGGCACCGGCGGCAGCGGGGCGGCCGGGTCGGACGCGGCCAGGGCCGTCGCTGCGATGGCGGCGGCAAAAGACTCCCAGACGACCTGCAGCTGCGCGCCGGCAGCCTCCATCATGGGACCGAATTTCGCGTCCACGCTGGGCCAATGGGCATCGGCCGCCAGCGCGTCGACCTGGGCCCGCCAGTGCGACACGTCGCTCCCGAGCGCCTCGACAGCGGCCTGCGCGTCCTTCCAGCCGCGGGTCGACAGCAGCTCGATGCGCTGCGCCAACAGCACAGCGGCCTCGCGCTGCACCATGGCCTGATTCTGCAGATCCTCGACCACCTTGACGCGTTCGGCCAGCGCGGTCCTGAGCGACATCAGGGGCTCGCGCGACAGTGGCGCGCCCGCGCGCGCGGCGTCCCGCTGCCAGGCCATGGCGTCGGCGATGTTGATGCGCGGCGCGTCGAGCAGGGCCCGCCCCCGCGACGCCCACTCGGCCGCCAGCGCTTCCTGCCCCTTGGCCCGACGCAGTTCGTCGAGCTTCTCGCGCAGGGGCCGGGCGGCGCCCTTGTCCTTGACGCTAAGTTCCTTGAACACCGCCTGCATCTGCTCCGGTGCCGGGCCCGTGGCCAGCCAGTCGCGCACGCGCGCGGCCCGCTCGCCCGAGGTCGGAGCCGTGAAGGCGCCGCCGGTCAGGGCATCGAGCTGTTGCAAATCGAGGGGTCTGGAGGGTGCGTGAGTCACGGGGAAATCCGGATGAAAAGTGGCGAACGAAATGCGGTGGCCGCTGGAAAGCGGCCCGCCAGCGGCCTGTGGCCCCGGCGTCCGGCAACGCTGTATTTTCACCGCTTTTTCGTGTCTCCCTGGCGCGCGTCAGGCCCGGCGGCTCCGCCAAGCCATTTTTTTGAATAAAAATGGCCGTATCCAGCGTCTAACGGTCATTTATTGCTATGAAAAATGAATTTCCTTATGAATTCAAACCAGCACCGGCCAGCCGGCTTGCGCCCCGGCGCCTCGGCCCAGCGTCTCCCGATGGACGGGGGCCAGCGCGGCCAGTCGGCGGCGTGCATGACGCCGGGCCTCACGCAATTGGACCGCGGTCGCGGCCAGCGCGACCCGGTTGCCGCCGTTTTCCGTGCGCACACAACGCACGCCGCCGTCGAATGCCGATTCCAGTCGCGCCAGCAGCGGATCGCTCACGGCGGGGTCCCCATCGAAGTTGACGACCAGCACCCCCCCGGCACGCAGCGCCAGGCGACATGCATCGTAGAAGTCGCGGGTGGCCAGCGCCGCGGGCTGGCCGTCCGCATCGAACCCGTCGAGCAGGATCACGTCATAACGGTCCGGTGCCTGGCGCATGTGTTCAGCGCCGTCCTCCCGCCGCACGCGAAAACGGGGGCCGTCGGGCGGCACCAGGAAACGCTCGCGCAAGGCGATGACCGCGGGGTCGATTTCCACCACGGTAATGTCTGTTTCGGGAAGGTGCCGGTGGCAGTAGCGCGGCAACGACCCGCCGCCCAGGCCCACCATCAGCATCGACCGCGGCGCGGGCTGGATCAGCAGGAACAGCATCATGGCCCGTGTGTATTCCAGCTCCAGCCGCGCCGGGTCGTCCAGATGCATCACGCTCTGGATGCTGCGCGAATCGAAGCGCAAGGTCAGCGTCCGCCCGTCGACGCACACCGAGGGCCGCGAGCCCGGCGGGTGCCAGAAATCAGGGATCACATCGGAAACGGATGCGGGACCATCCAAGAAACAACTCCTTCCCAGGCGCCGCGGCCACGGTTTTTCATTTCGAAGGGGCTTGCGCTGGTTCAGGAACAGGGGCAAGGCGGCCCGGACGGCCCGAGTGTGCCCCCCCGCCGCAAAGCCTTCATTTTTGGGGTTTCCCCTCGTGGAATGAATGTTAACAGCTATGAAACCTGTAGCAAACCTCAATTTTGCGCTATAGTCGCGTCGCCGCGCCCGGCATGGCTTGCCGCAGGGTTCGGCCGCGTTTCCCACCGCATCAAGGAGTACACAACCCATGAGTTCCAAGGACAACGTCGCTGTCAGCCAGTTGCTGGCCCTTCTGGAAACCCGTTACGCCATGCGCGTGCTGTGGGCACTCAGGGATGGTCATCCGCAAACCTTCCGGCTGCTGCAGGACAGCGTCGGCGGCATCACCCCCAACACGCTGAACACGCGCCTCAAGGCGTTGCGGGCGGCAGGCCTGATTGGCCATGGCGACGACGGCTATCGCCTGACGTCCAGCGGCACCGACCTGCTCAAGCGCCTGTCCGACCTGCAGGCTTTCGCCAGCAAATGGACGGCCAGTCAGGCCAAAAAATAAGGACGAAGCAAGGACAACCCGATGATGAACACCACCCCGACCGGCCTGCAATACGAAGACACCGTCCTGGGCGAGGGCCCCGAAGCCCGAAAGGGCCAGAGCGTCACCGTTCACTACACCGGATGGCTGCATGAAAATGGCGCGCAGGGGCGCAAGTTCGACTCCAGCAAGGACCGCAACGACCCGTTCGTCTTCACCCTGGGCGCGGGCATGGTCATTCGCGGCTGGGACGAGGGCGTGGCAGGCATGAAGGTGGGCGGCACGCGCACGCTGATCATCCCGGCCGATCTGGGTTATGGCGCCCGTGGCGCCGGTGGCGTCATCCCTCCCGGGGCGACCCTCGAATTCCATGTCGAACTGCTCACCGTGAAGGGTTGAGACTGCGCGGAAACCCTGACGTCGGCTGACCGGCCTTGAAAACGCCGGTCACCGCCCTCATTTCGACCGGACCGTCTTGCGACGTTCCCACAACCTGCCGGGAATCCCCCGGCCAACTTGTTTGACCCGCATGTCTGATCAGCACACATCCCCACCCGAGACGCCAGTGGGCGGTGAACCTTCCCCCGAAGAGCGCGAAGCGGCCGCGGCCGCCAACGAAAACGATCCGGCCACCCTCCAGGCCGAACTCGCCGAACTCAAGGCCAAGAATGCCGAACTCGCCGATCTGTACCTGCGCGCCCAGGCCGACGTACAGAACGCCCGGCGGCGCGCCGAGGAGGAAATCGCCAAATCACGCAAGTTCGCCGTGGAAGGATTCGCCGAAAGCCTGTTGCCGGTCGCCGACAGCCTGGAAGCCGGCCTGGCGGTGCAGAACGCCACCGGCGAGCAGATCCGCGAGGGAGCCCAGGCGACCCTGCGGCAGCTCCGAGCGGCGCTGGAACGCCACAAGGTGGTGGCGATCACCGCGGAACTCGGGGCGAAATTCGACCCCGGCCTGCACCAGGCCATCAGCGTCGTGCCCGCCGACCAGGAAGCGAACACCATCGTCACGGTGCTGCAAAAGGGCTACACCATCGCCGAGCGCGTGCTGCGCCCCGCGCTGGTAACCGTGGCCGCCGGCAAATAGACGGCGCCTGGCTCGCAACAGGCCCTTTCAACCCCTCAGGCGGCATGCCGGGTGACTTGAAACGTCACACGTCACCCACAACTGCTTGGCATTCACACTTTCACGGAACTCGGAGAAAAATTCATGGGAAAGATCATCGGCATTGACCTGGGCACCACCAACAGCTGCGTGGCCGTGATGGAGGGCAACACGCCCAAAGTCATCGAAAACGCCGAAGGCGCGCGCACCACCCCTTCCATCATTGCCTACCAGGAAGACGGCGAGGTGCTCGTCGGCGCCGCGGCCAAACGCCAGGCGGTCACCAACCCGAAGAACACGCTGTACGCAGTCAAGCGCCTGATCGGCCGCAAATTTTCCGAGAAAGAAGTCCAGAAGGACATCGACCTGATGCCCTACGGCATCGCGGCCGCCGACAATGGCGACGCCTGGGTGGAAGTGCGCGGCAAGAAGCTCGCGCCCCAGCAGGTCAGCGCCGAAGTGCTGCGCAAGATGAAGAAGACGGCCGAGGACTACCTCGGCGAGGAAGTGACGGAGGCCGTCATCACCGTGCCCGCCTACTTCAACGACGCCCAGCGCCAGGCCACCAAGGACGCCGGCCGCATCGCCGGACTGGACGTCAAGCGCATCATCAATGAACCGACGGCGGCGGCACTGGCCTTTGGCCTGGACAAGACCGGCAAGGGCGACCGCAAGATCGCCGTGTACGACCTGGGCGGCGGCACGTTCGACATCTCCATCATCGAAATCGCCGACGTGGACGGTGAAAAGCAGTTCGAAGTGCTGTCCACCAACGGCGACACCTTCCTCGGTGGCGAGGATTTCGACCAGCGCGTGATGGACTATATCGTCGCGGAATTCAAGAAGGAGTCCGGCGCCGACCTGTCCAAGGACGTGCTGGCCCTGCAGCGCCTGAAGGACGCCGCCGAAAAAGCCAAGATCGAGCTGTCGGGAGCCGCCTCGACCGACATCAACCTGCCCTACATCACCGCTGATGCCTCAGGCCCGAAGCACCTGAACATCAAGCTCACCCGTGCCAAGCTCGAGAGCCTGGTGGAAGAGCTGATCGAGCGCACCATCGCGCCCTGCCGCACGGCGATCAAGGACGCCGGTGTTGCCGTGGGCGACATCCAGGACGTGATTCTGGTCGGCGGCATGTCCCGCATGCCCAAAGTGCAGGACAAGGTCAAGGAATTCTTCGGCAAGGAACCGCGCAAGGACGTGAACCCCGACGAAGCCGTGGCCGTGGGCGCCGCCATCCAGGGCCAGGTGCTCTCGGGCGACCGCAAGGACGTGCTGCTGCTGGACGTGACGCCGCTGTCACTGGGGATCGAGACCCTGGGCGGCGTGATGACCAAGATGATCGCCAAGAACACGACCATCCCGACCAAGTTCGCGCAGACCTTCTCCACGGCCGAGGACAACCAGCCCGCCGTGACCATCAAGGTCTATCAGGGCGAACGGGAAATGGCCACGGGCAACAAGCTGCTCGGCGAGTTCAACCTCGAGGGCATCGCGCCAGCGCCGCGCGGGCTGCCGCAGATCGAGGTGTCGTTCGACATCGACGCCAACGGCATCCTGCACGTGGGCGCCAAGGACAAGGGCACCGGCAAGGAAAACAAGATCACCATCAAGGCCAATTCGGGCCTGACCGAGGCTGAAATCCAGCAGATGGTCAAGGATGCCGAACTGAACGCGGCGGAAGACAAGAAGCGGCTGGAAATCGTGCAGGCCCGCAACCAGGCCGATGCCACGGTGCACAGCGTGCGCAAGAGCCTGACCGAATACGGCGACAAGCTCGATGCCGGCGAGAAAGAGAAGATCGAAGCCGCGATCAAGGACCTCGAGGAAGCGCTCAAGGGCGACGACAAGGGCCGGATCGACGAAAAAAGCGCCGCTCTCATGGCCGCCAGCCAGAAACTGGGGGAGAAGATGTATGCCGACGCCCAGGCCCAGCAAGGCGCGGCCGCCGGCCAGACTGCCGCTGGCGAGGCGGCCAGCTCGAGCCAGCCCGGCGACGACGACGTGGTCGATGCCGAAGTGAAGGAAGTCAAGAAGGGTTGAGCACGGGCGTCCCGGCGCCAGCCTCGGCCCGTCGCCGCGCGCGAACGATTCCATGCCGGAATCTTCGGCGCGGCGTTTTAGTTGACAAGTGGGAATCCAATGGCCAAGAGAGACTTTTACGAAATCCTGGGCGTGTCCAAAAACGCCTCGGATGAAGACATCAAGAAAGCCTATCGCAAGCTCGCGATGAAGCACCACCCTGACCGCAATCAGGGCGAGGAGCGCCAGGCTGCGGAGGTCAAGTTCAAGGAGGCCAAGGAAGCCTACGAAATGCTCAGCGACCCGCAGAAGCGGGCGGCCTATGAC